>CAYRRL010000409.1:0-3251 GCA_964426665.1 uncultured Ferruginibacter sp.
AACAACACTTTGTCCAAATGTCCCATTTTTTGTCGGTCTGCTGTTACTAAGTGCATATGTAAAAATGTGTCGTGATGCGTAAAAATTGCTTTATGTTCAGTTGAGAAAAAACCAATAATTTCAGATTGTTCGTTTTTAAGTTCGTAATTTTTTTGTCCCTTATGAGCTTCGTATGGCGAACTTACTTTTGAACCTTTCGGTAAATTCACAATATGAATTGTTGCTTGCTCAACTGTTCCTGATAGCCTGAACATAAAAGGTCGTGGAGAGTTTTTAGTCACTTTGTCGAGATATGTTTCAAGTTGTTGAATTGTTTGAATACTGTCGGGCAAAGTTTGTTCAATCCATTTTGAAATATTAGCGTAACCAAAAAATGGGGCTTTTATGTCATAAGTTTCTTCAACTTTCATTGTCGTGTCGGAAACAACTGTCGATTTATAAGATTTACCATCAATGATTAAAATTTCTCCTGATAAATATTCAACTGGTCCGAGTCCGTATAAACTTGTCTTGTTTTTAATGGTATCAAGGTTTATGCTTCCGTAAAGTTGTCCTTTCCACATTACGTTTTTCATTTCGCCAACAATTTTTACTTCGTTGGTCGTTTGTTGTGCTTTTAAACTGCAATTTATCAAAAGTAAAGTTGGTAGCCCCACCAGTAAAAATTTAAAGCTCTTCATTTTGATTAATTATTTAGAAACGAAGAATACATCCAAACTAATTTTTCTTGAGCTCTAATATAGTCACTCATTAAAGCATTTGTTCCTTCGTCTCCTGTTTCTGAAGATAAATAGAGTAATTCTCTTTGAAGTGTTATTGTAACTTTAAATGAGTTGACAATTTCCTCAACGGCTTTAATGCCGTCAGAAACTTGATTACTTTCAGTTATAGTGGATGATGTTTTGTAGTCAGAATACCTATGACTTGGAGTATGTCCAAGAGTCAAGATACGTTCAGCTACTTCGTCAATTTTAAGAAGCAAATCGTTGTATAATTCTTCAAATTTCAAGTGTAATTCAAAGAATTTATGACCTTTAATATTCCAATGATATCCTCTTGTGTTTTGATAGAAAATAGAGTAGTTAGCCAATAAAACATTCAGTTTTTTTGCTAATTCTTCTGATTTTGATTTGTCTAGTCCGATGTTATTTAAATTTTTCATTTTATCGATTTTTTATTGTTAATGTTAGATTTTTAGTGTCGTCTTACAATGAGGCATAACACGTAAATTTATGCTATTACATGCTGTTACTCAAAAAATTTTGTACTTGAAAATCAAGTAACTAGTGTTATACATTTTGGATTGTTTATAGCGTCAATGCACAATTTCAGTTTTAATAAAAGCTCAATAAAGATGTGCCATACAGGAGCCGATAGCTATCCGGAGAGGTTGATTAAAGATTAAATGCCGGCAACCAAAAATCAATTCCTCACATAATAATTAATGCCATTGATATACTTTTGGTAGAAGCCGCTTTTCAATTGGCCTTTTTGGCCGTAGGTGTTTTCAAAAGATGTGTAGTAGGTGAAAGGGTATTGGTCAATCTGCTTTACTTTGCCGCTGATTGATTTGTCATCGAAAGAAGTGTACCAGCTAAATTTTGTATTGCCGATGGCTTTTAATTTCCCACGGATGGCTTCGTTTTCGTAAGATGGGCAGTAGCTGATAGCAATGCCGCCAATATTTTTAATATTGCCTTTTACTGCTGCGTCATCGTAAGATGCATAATAGTCAAACTGTGTGGCGCCGATGCTTTTTACTTTGCCTTTTAATGCTTCGTCGTCGTAGCTGCCGTAATATGTGATAAGCGTAAGGCCTATGTAACGCACTTTGCCACGGTATGCTTCATTTTCAGTTTGGGGGTAATACTCCACACGCCCCATATATTTTTGCAGCCTGCCGGGGTAATAGCCCATAAACTCTTTAGGGTACTCAGGGCCGTATTCGCCAATGTTGCCATCTTTTGAAATGGAGATAAAGGTTTTGTCGCTGGTGCTGTAATAAAAAGTTTGATTGGCGCCAAAGCCAGTTAATACAATAAAGTCAATTTTTTGTGCAAGGCACTTGCCGGCAATGGCAATAATTATAAAGAGGGGGATAAGTTTTTTCACAACCTTTATTTTTTGTAAATGTAAAAAATGTTTGGCAAGGCTGGAATGGCTTTTTATAATGATTTGTAAAAACTCAAATCACAAAAGCCTCGGAAGCGGGGGTTTAATGAAGGACTATTTTAAAACCTCCCTCATTTTCCTTTACTTGCATCACTTAAAAAAGATCGTATGCAGCAACTTATTGAATGTGTCCCTAATTTTTCCGAGGGCAATGACATGAATATTATCCGGCAAATAACCGATGAAATTGAAAAGATAGAAGGCGTAAGGTTATTAAATGTTGACCCCGGCAAAGCCACCAACCGTACAGTGGTAACTTTTGTGGGAACGCCGCAGGCAGTAATTGACGCTGCTTTTGTTGCCATAAAAAAATCAGGCGAACTCATTGATATGAGCAAACACAAAGGCGAGCACCCACGCATGGGCGCTACGGATGTTTGCCCGTTAATTCCCATTGCTAATATTTCAATGGAAGAAACAGCAAAGTATGCACAGCAACTGGCAAAAAGAGTGGGGGAGGAACAAGGCTTGCCGGTGTATTTGTATGAAGCGGCGCAACCGGATAAAGCAAGAAGTAACCTGAGTGTGATAAGGGCAGGCGAATATGAAGGCTTTGCAAAAAAAATTGTGCAGCCGGAATGGAAACCGGACTTTGGCCCGGCCGTGTTTGATGCCAAGCGTGGCGCAACTGTAATTGGTGCCAGGGATTTCTTAGTGGCCTACAATGTGAACCTGAATACCACAAGCACACGCCGTGCTAATGCCATTGCATTTGATGTAAGGGAAGCAGGAAGGACAGTGGAAGAGAATGGCAGAAAAGTAAACAAGCCCGGCTCATTGAAAAGCGTAAAAGCGATTGGTTGGTTTATTGAAGAATATGGCGTGGCACAAATTTCCATGAACCTGACGAACATCAACATCACGCCGGTGCATATTGCGTTTGATGAAGTGTGCAATAAAGCAACTGCCCGTGGAATACGTGTTACCGGCAGCGAACTCGTTGGGTTGATTCCCTTAAAAGCCATGACTGATGCCGGTAAATATTTTTTAGAAAAACAAAAACGCTCTGCCGGCGTGAGCGAAAAAGAATTGATAAAGATTGCCATCAAATCAATGGGGCTGGATGAACTGGGGCCGTT
>CAYRRL010000410.1:0-3247 GCA_964426665.1 uncultured Ferruginibacter sp.
GAAAATACCTGAACTGATGAAAGGCGTTGGCAAAGGCATCAGGGAATTTAACGATGCCAAGAACAATGTGAAAAGCGAAATAGAAGAAGGCATGAAGGAAAAAGACAAAGACGAAGAAATAAAAAGGCTGAGGGAGCAACTGAACCAGCAAAAACAGGCTTAATAAAATAATTAATTATCAAATTTCCGGCTGAAGTGATTGGCAGTTTGCCAGGCACTCCAGCCGGTTTCATACATAGTAACCCCATCCAATTGTTTACAAATATCAAATCATACCATCAGCAACTTACCGAAGGCGGCACTACTTGTGTGGCGGCAGTAAACTATTTTCTTGAAAAAATAAAGGGCAATAAAAGGCTAAATGCTTTTACCGAAGTATATGGGGAAGAAGCATTGGCAAAAGCAGCGGCGCTTGATGAAAAAAGAAAAACCGGGGCTGTTACCGGAAAACTGCATGGGGTTATTGTGGCAATAAAGGATGTTATCTGCTATAAAGGGCATAAGGTAACGGCTGCGTCCAATATTTTAGAAGGTTTTGAATCGGTATATAACGCCACTGCCGTACAAAGGCTGCTGGATGAAGAAGCCATCATAATTGGCAGTTGCAACTGCGATGAATTTGCTATGGGCAGCAGTAACGAAAATTCATCATACGGCAATGTATTGAATGCTATAGACGAAACAAAAGTGCCGGGCGGCTCATCGGGCGGAAGCGCTGTGGCAGTACAGGCAGGCATGTGCATGGTTAGCCTGGGCAGCGACACCGGCGGTTCGGTAAGGCAGCCTGCAGATTTCTGTGGTATTGTTGGGCTAAAGCCAACGTATGGCCGCATTTCCAGGTATGGATTAATCGCTTATGCTTCTTCATTTGACCAGATTGGTATTTTTGGAAACAATACTGAGGATGTTGCCGTTGCCTTAGAAGTAATTGCAGGGGCAGATGAATATGACAGCACCGTATCGCAAGCAACAGTTGATACTTACACAAAAGGAATTGATACAAATGCAAAATACAGGGTTGCGTATTTTGAAGAAGCCGTCAACCACCCATCGCTTGACAAAGAAATTTCCTCAGCAATAAAAAAATCTATTGAGCAATTAAAAGCAGATGGGCATACAGTTGAGGCGGTGCCGTTTGAATTGCTTGATTATATTGTGCCTGCGTATTACGTTTTAACTACTGCAGAAGCAAGCAGCAACCTTAGCCGTTACGATGGCATACGCTACGGGCACAAAACAAAAGAAAAGCCTGAAAACCTGAACCATTTTTACAAACTCAACCGCAGCGAAGGCTTTGGCAAAGAAGTGCAGCGCAGGATTATGCTTGGCACATTTGTACTGAGTGCTGGCTACTATGATGCCTACTTTAGCAAGGCACAGCAGGTAAGAAGGGTACTGGTAAACAAAGTAGTTGAAGTTTTTAAAAAGTTTGATGCTATTATTCTGCCAACAGCGCCTACCACAGCTTTTACCATTGGCGAAAAAAAAGATGACCCCATAGCAATGTACATAGCTGATATTTACACAGTGTTTGCTAACCTTACAGGAGTGCCAGGTATTTCTTTGCCTTTGTATAAACATAGCAATGGCATGCCGTTTGGCTTACAGGTAATGGCAAACAAATTTGATGAAACAAGGTTGCTGCAATTTTCACAACTATTGATGCAACAATACAAAAAGGCTTAGCCTCTTTACAAAAGTGAAAAGAGTATTCCTGACATATTGCTTCACGGCTATAATTGCAACAATATCTTTTGCAAAAAACCAGCAACAACCTGTGGCCGATACATTAGTTGAAGACACAGTACAGGAAAATGCAGCCATTGACGAAGTAATAAAAACAAGGGCAACCCCAAAAAAAGAAAAAATAAAGTATGTAAGCCAGGTAACAAAATATGGTTTTAGGAACCTCTTCTCAAACTATACTTACAACACATCGCTCCCCTACACCTCACAGATAAACCCCAACGCAGAAACTTTTATACAGGATTATATGCGGCGCCATTCAAAGCATCTTACTGATATGAAAGGCTGGGGCCAGCCTTATTTTAATTTGATTGAGAATGTATTGGTTCAATATGGCTTGCCCAGGGAATTAAAATACATTGCCGTCATTGAATCGAACTTAAGCACTGGCGCCACCAGCCACGCTGGCGCAGGCGGCCCGTGGCAATTTATGCCATACACTGCAAGGGAATATGGGTTAACAGTAAATGGCTACTATGATGAAAGAAGGGATTATTACAAAAGCACACATGCAGCAGCAAAATATTTGCTTACGCTGTACAGGCAATTAAAAGACTGGTTACTGGTGATGGCCGCTTATAATGGCGGCCCGGGCAGGGTTTATACTGCTATGAAAAAAAGCGGCAGCAAAAATTTCTGGAGCCTGCAATATTATTTGCCTGAAGAATCAAGGGTATATGTAAAACGATTTATAGCTACGCATTACATAATGGAAGGAGGCGCCGGCGTTACTACAGTAGGCGGCAACACCTATACCGAAAACGGCACAACAGGCATTAAGCAGCAAAATACTTTAACCGAAGCTGAGCTGGAAGAAGTGGAAATGTTGCCAGTAAGCGGCAAATTCAATTCATTGGTAATTGCTAAAAACCTGTCAATTGATATTGCAACATTCAATCACTACAACCCCGGTTTTGATGCAGTGCTTTCTTCAAGCGGCAATTATGAAATGCGGCTGCCGCCGGATAAGATGCAATTGTTTGTTGCTAATAAATATGCGATACTAAATGAATGCGTGCAGCTATTGCTTGGCGGCGCTGCTATGCCGCCTGTAAACAGGACCGCTTACCCAAGCAAACCAAAAAAGAAAAACGGGAATTAATACTTACCTGTATATCCTTTCATAAGCAGCTTTATATTTTTCCAAAATCACTTTTCGTTTTAGCTTTAGCGTAGGCGTTAGTTCACCGCTTTCAATTGTCCATTCATCGGGCAGCAGTTCAAAGCGTTTTATCTGCTCCACATGGTTAAAGAATTTATTAAAGCTGTCAATCAGTTCCCTATACAGGTTCAATACTTCAGGGTTGTTAACTGCATCTTCGTTTGTAATAAAAGGGATATTTTTTTGCCGCATCCATTCTTTTAAATTAGGCATGCTAGGCACAATCAAAGCGCCTACAAATTTTTGCTCTGCCCCAACCACCATCATCTGCTCAACAAAAGGCGACTCCTTCATTTTATTCTCAATTGGCTGTGGCGCTACGTATTTGCCTCCGCTTGT
>CAYRRL010000411.1:0-3242 GCA_964426665.1 uncultured Ferruginibacter sp.
GTCTTTATTGATAAAGCGGCCGCCGGTATCGCTGCTGTTGCTGGCAAAACCAGTGTCGTTGTTTTGTTTTGAAAAGGGGTTTATTTTTTTGATGAGGGACATATTCAATAAAATTCATTTTACAAAAATATAAAGGCTGCGTATTGCTGGAGCCCTTATTAAAAAAGAAAATATTTTATTTCAAGCCCAGCGCCTCCACGCCCTGTTCAAAAATAATATCAACCGGAATTCCTTTTTGGTGCAGCTTGTTTAAATCAGTTTGCAATGAAGGTTTTACAACAGCCTTGTCTTTTTGCAATGCTTCCACTTTTGCTTTATCGCCATCTCCTTGCAAAGTGAGAATAAGGCTGCTCAATTCATTCATCGCTGTTTTGAATTTGCCAAAATCCACTTTGTAATGGCCGGCAGTAGTTTTTTCAAAAGCGCCTTTTTCTTCAAAGAAATTAAATGCCAGCATATTGGCCTTGCCATGCGCTTCTCCTGCACCAAAGCGCACAGAGCGGATAATGCCCGCCATGAATGTTGTGTAATAATTTTCAATTGGGCCAGGCAGTTCCCCTTTTTCAACAAGCTTTGTTACCATGTACAAACCAAGTATATCGGCTTTTGCTTCTTCCAGCCAACTGCTTTGCTCTTGCAAGGCTTTTCTTACTGTGCCTTTGCCATTGATGGTATTTTTAATACCGAGGCCATGTGCCACTTCATGGAACATTACATCAGCAAAGAAAGCATCAAACTGTACCATGCTTAATTGTGATGGGTCAATAAACTCTTTGGCAATCGGCATCATTATCTTGTCAAACTTTGCCTGCATGGCATTTTTTAATTGCAGGCGGCGTGTGCCTTTTGTTTTTTGCAAACCTTCATCGTTGGGCAAATTAACTGCAATGGTTTTGCCGCCGCTGTTGGCCTGCCCGGCGTAATACACCACGTCATAAGCATTCAGGTCTGATGAAGTACCGGGTTTTTCTGCTTTGTATTTTGCATCCACAGGCAAGCCTTCCTGTAACCCGGGGAGCATGGCTGCATACTTTGCAAGCCGCTGGCTCCATCCTTTATCTTTTATTAATACATAGGCTTCGTAAGCATTGCGGTAATTATAGAGGCCATCTTCATAATCTTCAATAGCGCCAATCACCACATCAATGCCATTGCTTTTCATGTCGAGCCACACAGCATCGCTTGGGTTATAGTTGTCCGTTACCAGCGCATCGGCACGGGCAAGCAAATATTTTTTTAAGCCTGCATCATCAGCAAATGCAGAAGCTTGTTTCAATAAGCCTGCTGCTTTTTCCAACGGTTCTTTATAAGCAACATGGTAAGGTACAGAGTACAACTTTCCGGAGCTGTCTCTTTTAATAATGGAGTAGTGCCCGTGCTTATCAACTACAGATGATGTGTCTAACTCATTTTTTGTCATATCAGCAGGGTAGAAGGCAGCGCCAACTGGCTTTGCTTTTACTCCTGCAACAAATGGTGTATCACTGTTCAATTTGTCCCATGGGCCGTAATTAATATTAATAAATGCCTTTGTGCCTGCATCGGTTATTGCATTCAGCAAACTGTCTTTATTGGTTCCATAACATTGCTGCCAGTATAAATCATTCATTATATCAGCCGCTTGTATCAGCAATGGCAACATTTTCTTTTCGTTTTCTGTCAGCTTGCTCAAATCTGCCGTTAGTTTCACTTTGGCATAGCCAGCCAGTTGCTTGCTTGCATACGATTGCAGGGTGTCTTTTTTCGTTTCGCCTTCGGTTGATTTTGTATCACTGTTATTGCAGGATACAATTATTAATGTGCTCATTGGCAGTAACCATTTTTTCATACAACGGTGAGATTTTTTAAGCTGTGAATATAAATGAAGCCGGCAACAATCAGAAACATTGTGGTTGACTGCCATCATAAATTTATCAACCATGCAACCTATGCCTTTTCAAATCCATCTTAGAAAGAAATTTTTTTGATTATGAAAGAAAAGAGCGCAAAAATTATCCTTGCCCTGGCATTGTTGTGCCAGCAGGCGTTTGCACAAGAGTTTAATACAACCAAAAAACCAGGCTTGTTTGGTTTTAGCGGAAACATGGTTTCGTTTTCCAACAAACTATCCAAACTGAAAAATGCCGATTACGGTTTTTCGCTGATGTACTGGAAAGGCTTAACAAACAAAATAGACCTTTCTGCCCGCTACAACGGCCTTTTTTCAAACTATGCAAAAACAGAAGCTGCAAAAGGCGAATACATTAATGAAGCAGAAGTGTCATTGCATGCCAGGCCAATGAGTGACAACCATTTTGTAAGCCCGTTTATTACAGCAGGCATTGGCGCAGGCAATTATGCTAAAAAAGCAATAGCGCCTTATGTGCCCGTGGGTGCAGGCCTGCAGCTTAATTTTTATAATGAGTCTTATATTTTCCTGCAGGGCAATTACCGTTTCAGCCTTGCCAAAGCAAAACTGGATGACAATATCTTTTTGTCCCTTGGGGTTGCAGGCAGGTTAAGCGATGCCAGGCCAGCGCCTATAAAAGAATTGCCTGTGCCGCCTGCTGTTGTGCTGGCAGATACTGACAATGACGGCGTGCCTGATTCAACAGATGCATGCCCTTCAGTTGCAGGCCTTGCAAGATATAAAGGCTGCCCGGTACCAGACACTGACAAAGACGGCGTGAATGATGAAATGGACAAATGCCCAGATGTGGCAGGCCTTGCAAGGTATAACGGCTGCCCTATACCAGACACTGACAAAGACGGCATAAATGATGAAATGGATAAATGCCCTGATGTGGCCGGTGTAGCCAGGTATAGCGGCTGCCCAATACCAGACACTGATAAAGACGGCGTGAATGATGAAATGGACAAATGCCCGTCATTAGCCGGCCCGGCTGCCAACGAAGGCTGCCCCGAAATAAAAGCAGAAGTAAAGAAAAGGATTGATGTGGCGGCCAAACAAATATTCTTTGCAACAGGCAGTGCTAAACTATTGGCAAAATCAAACAAATCATTGAATGAAGTAGCAAAGATTTTAAATGAAGATGCCAACCTGAAACTGGATATTAATGGCCATACCGACAATAAAGGCAAACCGGAAAAAAATAAATTGCTAAGCGAAAACAGGGCAAAGGCGGTGTATGATTACTTAGTAAAAAAAGCTGTTAGCGAAGAGCGGTTGCAGTCTGCAGGCTTTGGCCAGGAGCAGCCAATAGCAGACAATGCAAAAGCAGCAGGCAGGGCTAAAAACAGGA
>CAYRRL010000412.1:0-3240 GCA_964426665.1 uncultured Ferruginibacter sp.
TTGCCACCAGGCATATTGTTGAACTGCATAGCAGTGATGGGGGCGTTGGTGGCAAAACTTGCATTGGTGCTAATAGTAAATGAACCATAGTTATTAATTACAGAAGTGCCGCCCAATGCAAATGCATTTGTTCCTGACGACCAGTTGGCAGTTCCGTAGTTATTAATTACACGGCTGTCTTGTAGTATCCTGCTGCCACCGCCAGTGCTAAGTGTCCACGTTGCACCTGCTAATATATCCATAACTCCGGTGCCACGCAGGTTGCCATTAGTCCATGTAAAAGCACCGCCACTATTGATTGCTATTGAACCGGCGCCACTAACGATAGTGCCTGAAAGTGTGAGTGCGCCATTTACTGTTAAATCAGTTCCTGTCCCATCGTTGATGGTCAAATTAACACCTGAAAGGGTAAGTGCACCACCTGCATCAACCACAGTTTGGTCAAAGTCGAGAACCGTGTTATTATAAGTTACATTATGCCCGTTGCGAATGTTTATTTGCCCATCGGAAGATGATGGGGATACACTTGCGGGCACCCATGAAGAACCATTATATCTTTCCCATGTACTGGCATTGGCCCAAAGCCCGGTGGCTAAGGAACGGTAATCGCCTGTAGCCTGAGCATTCGCAGTTTCAGGCCGCAGGTTTATACAGGCAAATACTATTGAAAACAGCAGTATTGCTTTTTTTATACTGCCGGAAAAAAGACTTGCGTTAATACTTTTGGCAATACGGGTAAAATTAATCATCGTTCTAAATTTTAGAATAGCGTGTTTTAAAAAAGAATGGCACAGGTGATCGGATGGCATGCTGCAGTTAATGATACTGTATTGCTTTTCTATTGCAAAACGGCTATCAGCAAAAAGCAGGATATTATGCAAGTTTTCCCGGGGCGCAGGTTTTCACAAGAATTTTGGCAACTCAAATTTCTATACAAAAGCCACCAATGGCTTGCAGATTTTCACCATTTATATTGGATATTTTGGCCAAAACGCAGGATAAATTGTGCATGTAAGGTTTTTGAAATGCAAAACCAACGCATACAATCAATACCGCTGCTTCAAATGCTTACACCACAAGTTTTATTTGGAGGGATGATGCGATCAGTTGTCGAAGGGTAGCCGGATAGTATATTTACGGTTTAAATAGATAGCAATGCTAAGCTTTTTTTTTGACACATGAGGCGTTTTTATAATAAAATTTCCAACCATTTAGTTTGTGGAAATTTTCCATTATCCGGATTTAACAGACCGCCACTCCTGTGGCGTTTCGCCATGCTCCTGTTTGAACACCCTTGAAAAATAAGCAGGGTCGTTGTAGCCGCATTCATAGGCAATGGCTGATATGCTGTTAGCCGGGTCTTTCAGCATTTGTTTGGCTTTGTTCAACCGGGCAACCCGGATAAATTTATTGGGGGAGCAACCGGTAAGTGCGTCAAGTTTTCGGTGAAGCTGTGAGTGGCTCATAAATACCAGCTTGCATAACTGCTCTATTGTAAATTCCGCATTGGATAAATTGGCTTCCACCGCTTCCCTCACCCTTTTTACAAAAGCGTCTTCAATGTCATTTTCAACAAGCGGCACTTTTGCAATTGTTGTTTCCCCCCGTTCTTTTGCACTGTCAAGCCCGGCTTTTTTAAGGTAGTACAGTTGAAGCGTTTGCCTTAGCTCAAGCAGCTTTTTTATCCGTATCAGCAGTTCCTCCCTGTTGAATGGCTTTTCCAGATAGGCATCAGCACCCTGCTGCAGCCCTTCCATTTTGCTTTCGATGCCGGCTTTTGCTGTCAGCATAATGATGGGGATATGGCTTGTGCGTTCATCCCTACGCAATTGCCGGCACAATTCAAAGCCATCCACAAAAGGCATCATTACATCGGTAATAATTAAATCGGGCACCATTTCACATGCTATTTCAAAACCTTCCCTGCCATCTTTGCCAACAGCCAGCCTGTAATCGGGCAAACAAGACGCAGTGTATGCCACCACATCTGCATTGTCTTCCACCAATAAAACCAAAGGCTTTGTTTTGGCATCTTTATCATCAGCCAGCTCAAAGACAGTTGGCGCTGCATCAGCGCTTGCCGCATAATTAGGTTTGCCATTCTGCCGAACAACGCTTTCATCTTCGGCATTTGTTTTTTTCAATGGCAGCACAACTGTAAACTCACTTCCTTTGTTAGCACCGGTTGGCGGGCTTTTCACAGTTATTTCGCCTTCCATCAGCTTTACTAATTCTTTGGTAAGCGCCAGCCCAATCCCGGTACCCTCTGTTTTCCTTGTATGGCTGTTGTCAATCTGGTAAAACCTGTCGAAGATGTGCAGCAACTGGCCTTCGGGTATGCCGGCTCCTGTGTCTTTTACTTTAATCGCCAATAAAATTTTATTTGGGCTATCCGGCACTGTTTGCTCTGTTACTGAAATATAAATATTGCCCCTTTCAGGTGTAAACTTTAAAGCATTCGATAAAAGGTTAGCAATTATCTGGCGTAGTTTTTCCGGGTCGTATTCTGTTTGCAACGCATCCATTTCGCTTAAAAAATGCAGTTGCTTGTGCTGGCTTTCCGCAAGCGAATGGAATGATTCCACTATATAGCGCAGAAAATTAATAACATCGCCGTTTATTAATTGCAATTGCATCTTCCCTGTTTCCAGCTTTGACAAATCCAGCATCTCATTTACCAGTTTCAACAGGCTTTCGCCATTGCGGATTATCATGTCCATGCCATTATTCAAATGTGTTTCAGGATTATTTTTAACCTGCTGCGCCATACCCAAAATCACAGTAAGCGGCGTGCGGAACTCATGAGTGATATTGGTATAGAGTTGTGTTTTTACCGTATCAAGTTCTTTTATGCGTTTTGCCTCAAGCTGCTCAAAGTTTAACTGCGACTGCAGCTTTGCCCTGTTTACACTGAATTTAAAATAGGCTCTTATCGCCACGCCAATCAACAATATATAGCACAGATAAGCCCACCAGCTTCGCCACCATGGTGGCAACACATTAATTTGCAGTTCAGCAATTTTATCGCTCCATATACCCTCGCTGTTGCTGCCCTGCACTTTAAAAATATATTTGCCCGAAGGCAAATGCAAATAAGTAGCAGAACGCCTGGTGCCGCTTTCCACCCATTCTTTATCAACACCAACCAATTGATAGCGGTATTTGTTTTGTCCAGACGCTGTAAAATCAAGCGATGAAAATTCAAGCGTTAATATATCCTGCAAATACGTGAGTGTAATT
>CAYRRL010000413.1:0-3230 GCA_964426665.1 uncultured Ferruginibacter sp.
AGATGGTTGGAACGGCGCAGGTACATCCAACTGGGTGCCAATTATAAATGCCAAGCATTTGACAAACAGGGTGCCTTCAAGTTTTGGAATTGAGGATGGAAGCTACATGAGAATACGGAACCTTGGTATAGGGTACAACTTTAATGTTGCAAAAGCAAAAATTAAAGCAGGAAGGGTTTTCGTAAATGTTCAAAACTTAAAAACATGGAAACGCAATCTTGGTTACTCTCCTGAATATGGCGGAAGTGCAACTTCGTTTGGTGTTGATGGTGGAGGAGCTGAAGGGGCTTTGCCAAGGATTATAACAGGTGGATTTAGTGTAACCTTTTAATTACTAATAATAAATTTAACAATATGAAAAAATACTTTTTCCTCTGTACGGGATTGCTAGGAGTAGGGCTGCTTACTTTTACAGGGTGTGAAAAATTTCTAGACAGGAAACCGCTTACGGCAATTTTAACAGACTATGCACAGGGTGGCTTGGATCCACAGGCCCTCGGATTATATGGGGCTTTACGTAATTCAGCAGGAGAGCCATACATTGGGGATGGCTTCCAATCAATTCCATGGATTGGTATTAATGGTTTTCGTTCAGATGACCAAGAAATAGTTGCTGACCCGGGTGCCAGCCAATGGGCCGCTACTTATGACAATTTCCAGTATACTAAGGATGATTGGGCCTCTGGTGTGTACTGGGACAAGCATTACCTTTTAATTGGTAACTGCAATGTTATTTTGCAGACTGCCGATTCACTCAAACTCACGGAAGATGTAAATACAAAGGTGAATATAGCTGAGGCTAAATGGTTCAGGGCACTTTCTTACTGGGATCTTGCCAGGAATTATGGTGAAATACCTAAGATTGATTTTAGGATTTACAAACCTACTGATGCAAATATTGCCAAGTCGCCTCAAGGCGATGTGCTTGACTTAATTGAGTCAGATCTTCAATATGCTGTTGCTAATTTGCCACCAACCTGGCCAGACAAGTATAAAGGAAGGCTAACGACAAACACAGCAAAAGCCTTGCTTGCAAAAGTATACGCATGGAGGCAGAAATGGGGCGCTGCCTTAGGTTTATGCGAAGATGTTATCAATTCTGGTCAGTATGAATTAATTAGGCCTTACTGGAGCATTTGGAAAACAGAAAATGAATTGAGCAAGGAATCAATCTTCGAAATTCAGGCAGCTTACAAGCCAGGTGATGGTGGGCAATTGTGGAGTTGGTTTGGCACAGCACAAGGCGTAAGGGGCAATGGTGCAGATGGCTGGAACCTTGGTTGGGGCTGGAACACACCTACACAGCAATTAGTAGACGCCTATGAAGTTGGCGACCCCAGAAAAGCGGCGACAATTCTATTCTCTGGCCAGTCAGACGACCCAGCTAATGGCGGCTATGGTAAAACGATGCCCCCTTATACAAATGCGCTTTATTGGAACAAAAAAGCCTATACTTCCGATGCTGAAAGAGCGGCTTCAGGCGATTTGAACGGATCTTATTTTTATAATTGCCGTTTAATACGCTATGCAGATGTTGTGCTGCTTGCTGCTGAATGTGCCAACGAAACTGGGAATGGGCAAAAAGCAGAGGATTATCTTGAGTTAATAAGGGACAGGGCAAGGAACGGCGCCGCAGTGCTGCCAAAGGTTGAATTTGTAAGCCAGGCACAAATGCGTACAGCAATCAAGCAGGAGCGCCGAGTAGAGTTTGGTTGTGAATTTGAAAGATTCTGGGATTTGGTTAGGTGGGGGGATGCACAATCGGTATTAGGCTCTTTGGGCTACCAGGCACGCAACAAATGGTACCCGTTGCCATCGCAAGCTATAGCATCAAATCCTAACCTGGTGCAAAACCCCGATTATCCATAATGGATAAAATGAATTGAAACTAATTTTTTATTTTTTAAAAGTTATAAAATGAAAAAACTATCTGTGATATTGCTTCCTGTTACTGCCATGATTTTGGTTACGGGTTGCCAAAAAATGAACAGGCCTGCATTGGGAGATTATCCTGAAGATGCAAATCCTCCAGGCGGGCCACTAAAGTTTTTTGCGGCCTTCGATGGCACAAGTGATAATGCCTCAAGAAATGCTGTTGATAGCACAAGGGCCAATTTTCCTCTTGATAACCCATTTGCATCAACTGATGGTATAAACGGGAAAGCGATTCAAGGAACAGGATCCAACGCAATAAAATATGCAACAGCTAATGATTTTACTGCTGCTACAAGCTGTACTATTTCCTTTTGGGTAAATAATACTGTAAATCCCAATACTGAGTTGTACTTTTCTCTTGCAGATAAGGATTACTGGCACCAGAGTGGCGCATTCCTTTTAGTAGAAAATGCTGCCGCTGATAAGTGCACATTTAAGTTCGCCTTGCAGGACCATTGGGTTGAATACACCAATCAGTCTTTTGCAAAACCTTTGTTTGATGGCAACTGGCACCACCTCGCTTTTTCTTATGATGAAACAACATCAAAATTGTCAATTTATTTTGATGGCGTAGAGGTTCCAACTCCTGGCACGCAAGGGAATTTTACTGGGTCTGGCGGCGGGCCGCTCGGTTCGCTTGATTTGGCAAGCGGAACCAACCTGATATTAGGTGGTTGGAATAAACACGCTGGCGTAGACGGGCCTACCGATGACTGGATTAAAGGCTTTAGTGGAAAAATGGACCAGTTCAGGTTGTATGGCAAAGCGCTATCAGCCACTGAAATTCAGGCATTGTACAACAGCAGAATGTAATACCTGTTCCATTTACCTGCTTATACTTTTAAAGGCTTGTACAAAATATTGTGCAAGCCTTTTTTATCTTAATTACTTTAAATTTAATGTGTGTACATAAAGAATAGATACCTATGCCCTGTAGCGATATTTTTTTTGCTTTCAATGATGATAAGTTGCAATTCTAAAAAAGGCAGCCGGCTATTTGATCAGCTTCCTCAATCTCATACGGGCATAACTTTCACTAATACGCTTGAGAAAAAGGAAAAATTGAATATCCTCTACTATCTCTATTATTATAATGGTGGCGGCGTTGCCTGTGGCGATATCAATAACGATGGACTTGATGATATTTACTTTACCGCCAACAGCAAAGGGCACAACAAACTTTACCTTAATAAGGGCAACTTTCAGTTTGAAGATATAACCGATAAAGCAGGTGTGGCAGGAACATCAGATTGGTGCAGCGGTGTAAGCATGGCAGATGTGAACAATGACGGTTT
>CAYRRL010000414.1:0-3214 GCA_964426665.1 uncultured Ferruginibacter sp.
CTTATCGTTACTCATCATCGTTGCGCCGCAGCCGATAGCTATCGGCTCTTGTACTTTTTTTCTTTTTTTTATCTTTTCATTTTCAATTTTCCGCTCTCAATTTTTTAATAATCATTCGCTTTCGGTTTCTGCATCACAGCTTTTGGTTTTTCAGAAGTAATTTTCAAAGGGACTGGCTTAGAGGTATTGGTTGTTGCTGGCTTGGTATTATTTGCTGCCGGCTTATTTGCAACCGGTTTTGCTGGCGCTGGTTTTGCAACAGGTGTTGCTGCAACCGGTTTGCTATTCGCAGCCGGTTTGTTTGCAACGGGCTTGGCCGCTGCTGGTTTTGGAGTTGCTTTTACAACAGGTTTTTTAACTGCTGGCTT
The DNA here is from genome assembly GCA_964426665.1 of uncultured Ferruginibacter sp. Classification (GTDB taxonomy): domain Bacteria; phylum Bacteroidota; class Bacteroidia; order Chitinophagales; family Chitinophagaceae; genus Ferruginibacter. Next base: position 369 of record CAYRRL010000414.1, read on the forward strand.
TACTGGCGCAGCTGCTGTTTTCTTAGTATCAACACCCGGGTTTTTCATGGGTACAGGATTAGTAAAGGCCGGGTTGCTTGTTGTTGCGTTGCCGCCAAGCGATTGGTTAATTATTTGTTCTGTTATATCGTTGCCGCTATCGTCGTCACGCTGCAGCGATTGTTCTATGAGGTTGGTATTTGTTGTATTGCGCTCATTGTCCTGCATTATCATCTGCAACGAATCGTTGGCAAGGTGCTCTGCCGTAGCGGCTATTGCCTGCATTATCTGCAATGTGCGCAGGGAGTCGGCAGATTTGTCTTCGGCGCCTTTCCGCTTTGCTACTACCTGCCCGTTATATTGCACATCAATGCTGCTGTAATAATTCCATCCGCTCTGCGGCATTATTTGTTCATAAAACAATTTCAGCTTCCTGAATTTTTTTTCTATGTCAGTGCCATCGCCAAAAGCAATCACGCCATTGCCAATCTTTGGCACCATCTCAAATGTTCTTTGCGGCGTAATATCCACCTGCTCCACCAATGCCATAATAAAAGAGTCATTCTGGATTGCCATGCTGATATTATATACATCCCTAAGCAATGCACTGTCGCTTTTTGCCAGCACCGCTTTATCGGAAGGGAAATTGGTAAATACCGGCAGCCTTGCCGAGAATTTTTCGCTCAGTGGCAGCATGGCAATGCTGCTGTCAATATAAAATGTAGTGCCTGTTGATGCAAAAACCCTTGCCGCAGGCTCCCTTTCCGTTACAATTATCTGCAGCACTTTATTATTGTCAAAGAACAATTGCGTTTGCTTAACCCATGTATTTTTTTGCAAATCGCTTTCTAAAGATTTTAAATTGAATGAACTGATTGGCTGCCCTTCCGGCCGGCCGTCAATGTACTGGTTAAGCTCATTGATGATATCGCTTTTGTCAACAAAAAAATTATTGCTTGCCCCTTTGATGACAATGTTGAGCCCTGTGCATTTTTGCTCCCCTTCTTTTTTGATGGCAGCTACCAGCAATACCATTACACCAGCGCCTGCCACAACCCAAAGCGTGGTGAAAACCCATTTTAATATTTTACTTTTTTGTACCAACTGTTAATCAGTTTTCCAGTATTTTTTTAATTGGCTCCACTAACACATCAATATCCCCTGCGCCTGATGTAATTAATAGCCCCGGTTTTTTAGTTTTTATTTCAATAAGCAACTCTTCTTTGCCTAACACTTTTGCATTTTTGTTTTTCATCCGCTGCAAAATCATTTCACTGTTCACCCCTTCCATCGGCAATTCCCTCGCCGGGTAAATAGGCAGCAGTATTATTTCATCTGCCATATCCAATACTTCTGCAAAGCCATCAGCATGGTCTTTTGTCCTGCTGAATAAATGCGGCTGGAAAACAACCGTGCATTTTTTTCCTTCAAACAACTTCTTTGCGCCCGTTATCAATGCCCTGAGTTCTTCAGGATGATGGGCATAATCATCAATCATTACAGTTTGATTATTCTTTATGATATACTCAAACCTTCTCTTTACTCCCTTGTAAGCTGCAACTGCTGCCTTAATTTTTTCTTCTTCAATATTTAAATGAACTGCAACTGCTATTGCTGCTGTGGCGTTTTCAATATTATGTTTGCCGCCCATGTTCAGCAATACATCTTTCACTACTTTACCGCTCACTTTTATATCAAACACATAGCTGCCATTATTAATGCGGATGTTATGTGAGTTGATATCAGCTTTGTCATTGTCCACACCGTATGTATAATGATGCGATGCTTTCAAATCCTTGTTCCTTTTCAATCCATATTTGCTAATCAACAAACCGCCCGGCTTTATTTTGGCAGCAAAATCAATAAACGCCTGCTCCATATTTGCTGCTGTGCCATAAATATCCAGGTGGTCAGGGTCCATTGAACTGATGATAGCAACGTCAGGGTTTAATTTCAAAAAACTCCTGTCGTATTCATCTGCCTCTGCCACAAATACATTCTTATCACTTGCCCAAAAGTTATTATTATAATTCACTGCAATGCCGCCTAAAAAAGCATTGCAACCATACCCGCTGTGCCTCAGTATGTGTGCCACCATGCTGCTTGTGGTTGTTTTGCCATGCGTGCCTGCCACACATATATTAAAACCACGGGAAGTGATTGCGCCAAGCACATCGCTTCTTTTAGTAACTGTATAATTATTGTTCAAATAATAATTCAGTTCCTTGTGGTCTTTTGGAACAGCGGGTGTATATATCACCAGCTTTGCATTTTTATCAATGAACTCAATATTGTCTTCATAATGAACCCTGATTCCTTCTGCTACCAACTCCCTGCACAATGCCGTTTCTGTTTTATCATAGCCACTAACTGAAACACCGTTTGTGTTAAAGTACCTTGCCAATGCACTCATTCCTATTCCTCCAATACCAAGAAAGAAAACAGAACCTTTTGCCGATACCAGTTCTTCTGCTATTTCTGAAACGCTCTTCATTATGCGCCAACTATTTTTAAAATTTCCTTTGCTACAATTTCATCAGCATTTGTTACAGCCAGTTTGCTGATATTCTGCCTTAATTCGTTTTGTTTTTGTTCATCCTTTGATAAAGCAATGATTGTTGGCACTAATTTCTCTGGCGCTTCGCTGTCCTTTACCATCATCGCTGCATTCCTGTCAACCAGTTTTTTTGCATTTACCGTTTGGTGGTCTTCTGCTGCAAATGGAAAAGGGACAAATACAACCGGTTTTTTAACCACACATATTTCACTAACACTCATTGCGCCGCTGCGGCTTATAATCACATCAGCTGCTGCATAAGCATATTCCATCTGAGTAATAAAATCATTTGCCCAAATATTTTTCCTGG
>CAYRRL010000415.1:0-3202 GCA_964426665.1 uncultured Ferruginibacter sp.
AAAGGGGCCAGTGAAAGATTTTATTCTGGGCGTCTTCAATATACACTTCACCATTCTTATACATAAATAAGGAGCCTTGTAGTTTTTTCCCCTCCGTTGCAAGCGTCCATTCTTTCAATATTATTTTGCCGTAGTCAATGTCATGTGCAAGCACAGTGAGATGGATAAGGCAAATACAGAGGAAAAATATTTTTTTCAGCATATTGTTACATTAGCGTTCTATTAATGAGCCGGGTACCTGCATTATTTTTCCAGGCATTACTGTTATAGAGGCGCCGGTTGAAATTACCTGCGTTGTATTCAACAGGCATTTGCCGCCTGCAACCGGGTCAATAATAATTGAACTGCCAGCAGGTAATACAGCTGGCGGTATTTGGTTATTCATCCAGTTGGAAGCAATGTCCCATTTGCCATCGCCTATAAATGTATATGTAGTGTTACCCGTTACCGGCGTATTTTTTATAACATAGCTGTGTGCAATATCCATGTTATGCCTTGTTCCATTCTCTTCAGTAGGTAACCAGGTCTTTACATAATCCACTTTCACACTGTCGCTTGTTACAGTCACCACCAAAAAGCCCCTGCTTGGCAACAGCATACCGTTTACATATCCATAGCCCGGAGCTGAACCAGTGAATACATTGGTATTTCTTGCACCTGGCTGCGGCACTTCCTGGTACACCAGGCCATCTTTATCCTGTTTGGCATAGCAATGGTCGTGGCCATGAAAATAAATGCTGGCTTTGTTTTGCAGCATCAGTGCATGCAATGGCTCCTGCCAGTGAATACGGGCCGAATCAAAATCCCATGTGGAGTCAGCGCTTCTGCCGCCGTTTTCAAACAGGCCTGCATACTCAGTTCCGCCCCTTGCATCATTGCCATTACCACCTACAAGCTGATGGCAGAAAATAAATTTGTATTTGGCACTGCTGTTTTGAATAGTGCTTTTAAACCAGTTGTATTGGCGGCTGCCCAGCGTCCATCCCCATCCGGCACGCTGGTTCAGTTTGGTGTACCAGTAAGGGTCAATCACCATAAACAGTGCATCGCCCCATTCCCAAGCGTAATAATTCTCTCTTAACCCAACATAAGCTTCCGCCGAATCATTGCCGGAGTAAAATGAATTGGGGTATGGATTGGGGTAATACAGCTTTCTGTAATTGGCTGCAACCACCGGCATGGAGCTGTCAGTTCCCGTTAGCTTCCAGCCAAGCTCGCCTTCGTGATTGCCAAGCGTAAGAAACAACGGCGCCGAATGGCACAGTTCCCCATAGAAAGGCCTGTATAACGAAGTCCTGTCTTTTATGATTTGTTTGTAACCTGCAACCGGTTGTTGCTGCCCCGGCGCCAGCACATATTTTTCCGAAAGGAAATTGTCGCCCAGGTCAATCATAAAATCCACATTCTTGGCCAGCATATTTTGCAGGCTTAAAGTCAAAGCCGCAGGAATTGTATTGGAATCTAAATGTGGGTCTGCTTCTACAGCAAAAGAAAAAGAACTGCCGGGTGGCCGGCGTGTATAAAAACTATGCTCTGTCCCAGCTAAAAAACTATTAGATGTGCCTGACTGCCTGTAACGGGTGCGGTAATAATATTTAGTATTGGTTATAAGATGGTTGAAATCAACTTCCAAGGGAATGCTATCAGCCGCCTGGTAGGTGATAGTATTGTTTGGATAATTGCCTGGGGTGGTTCCATATTCCCAATATACTTCCATATCCTGGTCAAAAAGAATGCTCATGGTAATGGATGTATCTGTCGGCCTGCCTAAAATTTCAGAAAAGGATTGCGAATTGGCTCTATGAAGCAAAACCGACATTTGAAAGATAAGTGCTATCAAAAATTTTCTCTTCATGCTTTGGTTATTGGATATTTAAGTTTCCAGGCACAATAAATTTTTTATCTGGGTTGATGATAATTTTTGCTCCCGGAGAAATATTCTGTGTTATATTCAATAAGCATTCACCACCTGCAGCCGGCTCCACATAAATGCTGAATCCTGATGCTAATGTAGCCGGTGGAACAGCTTTGTCAATCCAGTTTTCAGGCAATGACCAATTACCATTGCCAATAAATGTAAAAGTATTCTTTGGCCTGATATAATATGAGAAAGCCACTTCTCCGTTATGGTGAATGCCACTAACTGTGTCGGCAGGAAGATAAGCCCTGATATAATCCACTTTTGCATAAGCAGGTGTTACTGTCACCCTGATATGCCCTGTTCCATCCAATGTATCGGAAATATAGGAATCAGCATTGGCAAGGAAACCAATTTCATATGTTGAATCGGCCGCCATCGGTACCGACTGGTACACTATACTGTCCAGCATTTCATGGGCAAACACATGGTCGTGCCCCTGGAAAAAAGCTGAAACTTTATTGTCTTTAAAAACCTGGTGGATTGGTTTGGTCCATCCTTCGGCAGTTGGCCTTCTTTGTGGGAAATTAAAATTATTGCCGGTTGTACCCGTTGCACTTTGATACCCACCCCACTCATATAATAATGCATTGGTGACCCCACCTCTGCCTTCCCCTCTTACATGATGGGCAAAGACAAACTTATATTTTGCGGCGCTGGTTTCAAGCGTATTCTTTAGCCATGAATATTGCTGAATGCCAAGTGTCCAGTCCCAGCCGCCGGGCTTTGCTGAAGTATCAGAACGGCTGTCGTACCGGTAAGGATCCAGTATAACTAACAGTGCATCACCCCATTCCCATGCATAATAGTTTTCTGGTTTATCGACTCCATAGGCTTCAATTGCAGTATTGCCTGAATAAAATGTGTTGGGGTACGGATTGGGGTAATATTTTTTTCTTGCCAGCGTGCCATTAACAGGAAGGTTGTCTGGCGGTGGTATGGGGTAATTGAAATGATGTTTTCGTTCTCCTTCATGATTGCCCAGCGCTACATAGAAAGGAACAGAGTGGCATAGTTCGCCTAAGAAAGGCCGGTACACCTTATGTAATGTGTCCAGTTCTCCTGCTGTAATGGTATAGGTATGATCGAGGTAACTGTGGTCATCACCAAAAATATCACCCAGAGAAAGCATGAAGTCGGGTTTGTCTTTTGCCTGGTTGGCGAGTGTAACTTTGTACATGTTATCAATCCCTTTTTTATCATACAAATGCTCATCGGCTTCAATGGTGAATCTGAATGTGGTTTCTTTATACCTTTGTGTAATGAATGAGAATTATTTTGTGG
>CAYRRL010000416.1:0-3199 GCA_964426665.1 uncultured Ferruginibacter sp.
AAATTAATATTAATCATTTGTTTAAAATAATTGTTCAATTCAACAATTTATTTCTACATTTGCCCCCGAAACGAATTTTAATGCAAAATGGCGAAAGGTAAAGAAGTAAAAACATTAGACACTACAACAGAAGAAAAAATAAAATCTGCTGCCCGAATTGTATTTCACAAGAAAGGATATTCTGCCACTCGGACAAGGGATATTGCAGAAGAAGCCGACATCAATCTTGCTTTGCTCAATTATTATTTCCGAAGTAAAGAAAAGTTGTTTGACATCATAATGCTTGAAACTGTTTTTGGATTTATGCAGACAATGGCAACGATACTGAACAACGAGAAAAGTACATTGAATAAGAAAGTTGAATTAGTCGCCTCTCATTACATAGACTTTATTATCAAAGAGCCGAATATTCCGATTTTTATGTTGAGTGAAATCCGCAACAACTCGGGCGGACTGTTAGAGAAATTGCCTATAAAACAAATTGTGATGAACTCTGCATTTGTCAAGCAACATAAGGAAGCCGTTATAAAAGGAAAAATTGTCGAACCAAACCCATTACATTTTTTAATGAATATATTGAGTTTAGTCATTTTTCCTTTTATCGCACAACCGCTTTTACAAGGCATTAGCGGGTTGAATGAAACACAGTTTAACAAGCTGATGCAAGAGCGTAGAAAGCTGATACCTGTTTGGATAAAAGCAACAATGAAAGCGAAATAATTTTTTTGCCACAATGTTAATCAAATGATTGAAACATAAACATAAATAGTATGATTAAAATAGAAAATAAACAAAAAATATTATGGCTCTTTGGCTTAATGCTGATATGCAACCATTGTGCAATGGCACAGCAAAGCAGTTCATTGTCTCTTGACAACTGCCTTGAAATGGCAAAACAGAATTATCCTTTAATAAAGCAATACACGTTGATTGAAAAAACTAAGGAATATTCCATTGCCAACGCTCAAAAAGAGTATTTGCCACAGTTCAACATTGCAGGGCAGGCAACCTATCAGTCAGACGTAACAAAAGTGCCGATTTCATTGCCCAACGTAACCATTCCCACAATGAGCAAAGACCAGTATAGGCTTTATGGCGAAGTATCGCAGTCCATTACAAACCTGTTTACCGTGAAAGACCAAAAGGAATACATCAATGCCAATTCCGAAATAGAAACACAAAAAACAGAAGTGGAACTTTACAAATTAAGGGAACGCATTAACAACCTCTTTTTCGGAATACTGTTGATTGACGCACAGATTAAGCAAACCGAATTACTTAAAAAGGATATTCAAAGCGGTATTGAAAAAGCCAATGTAGCCATTACCAACGGAGTTTCTATAAAAAGCACAGCCGATAATCTGAAAGCGGAATTGCTGAAAGCCAACCAACGCACCATAGAACTAAAAGCCACACGAAAAGGCTATGCAGATATGTTGGCTTTGTTCATTGGCAATCCGATTGATGAAAATACCGTGTTTGAAAAACCACATCGGCAAATGTTTTCCAGCACAATCAATCGTCCCGAACTGAAACTTTTTGACATGCAAAAAAAAACGTTTGACATACAGTACAAACTAATTACCAATAAAAATATGCCCCGTGTCAGTGTGTTTTTTCAAGGCGGTTTGGGCAGACCTGCATTGAATATGCTGGATAATGATTTTAAGGGATACTACATCGGTGGGCTTCGTTTGAATTGGAACATTACAGGTTTCTATACCTATAAAAACGAAAAGAGAACGCTTGCACTCAATCAGAGTTTTATAGATATACAAAGGGAAACATTTTTGTTCAATACCAACCTTGCACTAAAACAGCAAAACACTGATATAACCAAAATGCAGGAATTGATTGAAGCCGATAAAAGTATTGTAACACTTCGGGAAAGCGTGAAAGCCACAACGCAAAATCAGCTTACTTATGGTACGGCAACTACAAACGATTATCTCATTGCCGTAAATGCCGAAGACCAAGCAAAGCAAAGTTTGATTTTACACGAAATACAGCTTTTAATGACAGAGTATAACGCTCAAACAACAGCAGGAAATTAGTAACAATAAAAAAGTAGAACAATGTATAAAATAAAAACAATCGGATTAGCAGCAGGCATCGCAATATTGCTTACAGCTTGCAACAACAATAAAGTTTCGTTTGATGCTTCGGGAAGTTTTGAAGCAGAGGAAACAATTATTTCATCGGAAGCCACAGGCACAATCAAGCAGTTTGATGTGGAAGAGGGGCAAACTTTACAGGCAGGGCAGGTAATCGGCTACATTGACAGCACACAGTTGTATTTGAAGAAAAAACAACTAATGGCACAGATGGGTGCAATGCTTAGTAAAAAGCCCAACATATCGGCACAGTTGGCAGCTTTGCAATCACAGCTTGCAACGTCACAAAAAGAAAAAGTGCGTATTACCAATTTGGTAAATGGTAATGCTGCACCACAAAAACAATTAGACGACATCAATGCACAAATTGACGTAATTAAAAAGCAGATAGAAGCACAAAAATCTTCATTGGATATTTCCACAGAGGGCATCAGCAAAGAAACAGTACCCGTAGATGTGCAGATTGACCAACTGAATGACCAACTTGCAAAATGCAAAATTATCAATCCTACAAACGGAACGGTACTCTCTAAATATGCCGAAGTGAATGAAATGACGGCAGCAGGAAAACCGCTTTACAAAATTGCCGATTTGTCAAACATTATTCTTCGTGCCTACATCACAAGCAACCAACTCACACAAGTTAAACTAAATCAAAAAGTAAAAGTGTTGACCGATGATGGCAAAGGCGGTTACAAAGAAACAGAGGGAACAGTAACGTGGATAAATGACAAAGCAGAGTTTACGCCAAAAACCATTCAAACCAAAGACGAAAGGGCAAATTTGGTATATGCTATCAAGGTGAAAGTAAAAAATGACGGTTGGTACAAAATAGGTATGTATGGAGAGGTTTTGTTGAATTGAGAATGGAGAGTGGAGAATGGAGAGTGGAAAATTTAGAGTTGCAATAAAAAATTAAAATTATGATACAAGAAAAAAGTTTAGCATTTGCTATTAGGATTGTAAAGCTATACAAGTTGCTTGCAGAAAACAAAAAGGAATATGTACTTTCAAAACAACTATTGCGAAGCGGTACAGCTATTGGAGCTTTGACAAGAGAAGGCAAACACGCCCAATCAAAAGCC
>CAYRRL010000417.1:0-3194 GCA_964426665.1 uncultured Ferruginibacter sp.
CCATGGAGTTCAGCCACTATGCACCAGCTCCAAACAACATTGCAGAAACAGTGATTGCCAAAAGCAAAGGCAAGGTGAAGGTGGAAGAAGAATAATTTTAATTCTTTACAGATACAACAAAGCCCCATACGCAAGTGTGGGGTTTTGTTTTTTAATTTAATAACCTTCGTTAATTATCGGGTACTCGTTGTTTCCCAAGCATGAATATCAATATCCGAATTTTTTCGTAGTTCAAAAATTAGCTCTATTTTTGAACTACAATTCATCAGCACATAGCATAGCAATATGAAAAAAATATTTACCCTTTCTGCTTTTTTAATTTGTGTAATCACCTGCTGCAATGCACAGCAAAACGATAACAGCAAAGTTCAATTTGTAAGTGATAACGGTAATTGCCAACTCATTGACAAATACCTTTCGCAACTTACAGCAGATAAAAACTTTTCAGGTGGGCTGCTCATAGTGAAAGATAGGGAAATGATTTTTAATAAAGGTTACGGCTGGGCTAACAGAGAAAAGAAAATTCCTTTTATTTCTTCCACGCTGGCTTCTATGGGCAGCATTACAAAACTGTTTACAGCAGCAGCTATTATGAAATTGACTGAGCAAAACAAACTATCTGTTGATGATCCGTTGAAAAAATTTTTTCCAACTGTCCCTGGTGATAAAGCAGGTATTACTATTCATCAGCTGCTTACACATTCATCAGGTTTTCATGAATTTTTAAAAGAAGACGGCGGCGATTATGAAAAAATTGAAACAGCAGGTTTTTTAAAACGGGCATTTGATGAGCCATTGGCTTTTACTCCTGGCGAAAAAGCTGTTTATACAAATGTAGGCATGAGCATTCTTGGGATTATTATTGAACATGTTTCAGGAATGGATTATGAAGATTTTTTAATACAAAATTTATTTAAGCCGGTTGGTATTAGCGGCATCGGCTATCATGCAACTGATTTTAAGAATGAAAATATTGCACATGGATATCAAAATGGGAAAGACTGGGGAACCATTCCGCAACATATTTCTGCCGCAGGCAACAGGCCTTATTGGAACCTGAAAGCTAATGGCGGACTGGAAGCGTCGCTTAATGATATGTTTCTTTGGGCAAATGCTTTTACAAATAATACAATTTTGAAAAAAGAAACGATTGAAATAATGTTCACCCCACATATTGTGGAGGAAGGCACTAATGGAAATTATTTGTTTGGATATGGCTGCAATATTTCTAAAAGCAGGCGGAATACAAAACTAATTGATAACGGTGGCAGCAACGGTATTTTCTTTGCCCGTATGATACGTTTGTCAGAAGAAGGGGTTGTATTTTATATGGTGACAAATGAAAGCAGCATTAACACCAATATAGCCCTTCCGAATGTAACGCAGCTTTATTTTAAAGGGCTTATTGAGCAGGATGCTATGGCAGCAGGGCCACGTTTTGAAACACCACAAGCAGAAAAAATTTACAACATACTTGTGCAAACACAAATAAACGATTTATCAAAAGAACTGGAAAAGCAAGGTATACAGGTGGATGACGACATGATATTGCTTGACGTGGGGCAGAGGTTAATAGAAGAAAAGAAGTCAGATGAAGCATTGTCTTTATATCAATACTACACCAAAGTATTCCCCAATATTGTTGTTGCCTGGAATGATATGGGGGATATTTATCAAATGAAAGGCAATAAGACAGAAGCTGTCAAATGTTATGAGCAAGCATTGAAACTAAGGCCAGCCAATGCAAGGGCAAAAGCAAGCCTGGAAAAATTAAAAAATTAGTACAGGAAATTACCAACATTCACGCCTATCAATATCACAGTAAACACAAATGTCGTTTGCAGCTCTTTGAGGATATTGCATCCGGAAAGTTTTATTGCGGAAATTGAGGAAAGGGATGTTACGCTTATTGTATTGCATTAAATTATTCATGCGCAGGATATGGGTTGCCCCTATGGCAGGTGTTGCCTGTGATTACATTCAACAGGTAATCTAATTTTTTTGCTTAATAGTTTTAGCAATGAACCATTAGCCATGGTTATATATTTTACCGAATCAGATCAAAATTGCCAGTAGCCATTGGGGAAACCATCAGCAACAGGGCTGCTATTTATTTTGATTTTAACCCTGCGGTTTTAACCAACAACCAAAAAACGAAAGTGAGTGGGGTATCGGTGCCAAGCCTTTGAACAGGCATAGCAAGCGTGGCATGGGAAAACCCTGCTAACTGGAATACCAATAAAGTGCCTCATATAAACACCATAGTTACAATACAGGCAGGCGTTCTTAATTTTCCGGAGATAAACAGCAATGCAAATTGTTATACCAGTAATAGTAATCCTGCAGCAACTATATTGGTTAAAACAGGCTTTAAGTTGAATGTAGCAGGCAAGAATAATTAATTGAAAAATATTTTTAATTGATAAATACCCCATGCAAATGCATGGTTTTTTTATTCCTTCACTATCTTCTTCGTTTTGCTCCCGCCTTCGTAATATATTTTCAAAAAGTAAGCGCCACGTTGCCGGCTATTAATATCAACAATTGCAGTGTTTGAATTTTCTTTTCTTGCTATTAAAACCCTGCCTTGTGCATCATACAACGCAATGGATGCAAGAATAGATTTGCTGGCAATATTTATAAGCGATGAAGATGGGTTTGGGTAAACGGAAATATCATTGGCAAGTACAGGCGCTTCCGGCTCTGGCGGCGAGGCGCTAAAACGTATCAGCGCAAATGCCCTGTTGGAGCAAAAAAAACTTGACCAGCCACCCATTACAAATTTATTATCATGTTGCCGTATGATGGCATTTCCATAATCGTAAGAACTGCCAAAGTCAAATTTAAAAATACCATTGGTTCCATACAAAGAATCTAATGTGCCATCTTTATTAAAACGGATGCTCCCAAAATCATCGCCTATGTGGCCGGCAAGTACAATTTTCCCATTAGGTTCAATTAACATGTCAGCACATTTTCTGTAAATACCGCCAACATATGTGGTAGTTATTCCTGTTGTATTAAATGTTTTATCCAATGTGCCATCGGTATTATACCTTGCAACCGAAAAGTTATTGTTAGCTGTGCCTGCCAATAATATTTTGCCGTCTTTTTGTAATTGGATGGGTGCCGGGTAATTCGACATGCCTGCCCCTCCAATGCCAGATAGTACAAAACCATTGGTGCCAAAACTT
>CAYRRL010000418.1:0-3191 GCA_964426665.1 uncultured Ferruginibacter sp.
TGTGGGTTTTAAAGCAGCTAACACTGGCAATATGCTTGATTTGGCTTTAGGATATTCTCATAATATCATTTTTGAAATTCCTAAAGAATTGAAAGTAGCTACTTCACAAGAAAAAGGGCAGAACCCAATGATAAGCCTTGAAGGTGCCGACAAGCAACTCCTTGGCCAGGTTTGCGCCAAACTCCGCAGCTTGCGCAAGCCAGAGCCATACAAAGGCAAGGGCGTGAAATTTGCAGGCGAAGTATTGAGAAGGAAAGCTGGTAAAGCTGCTGGTAAATAATAATTAAATTTTCAAATTATTCCCCGGCAGAATCGGGGGAGCAAATAATAAGAATATGAACTCAAAAGCAAGTGCAAGGCAAAAGATAAAATACCGCATCCGCAAAAGGGTGGTTGGTGTTTCTGCTAAACCAAGGTTAAGCGTTTTCAGGAGCAATACTGATATCTATGCACAATTGATAAATGATGACAATGGGACTACTATTGCTTCTGCTTCATCAAAAGACAAAGACATTAAAGCACAAAAAGGCACAAAGAGCGAAATAAGCAAACTGGTTGGTGGCGCTATTGCAAGAAAAGCAGTTGATTTAGGTGTTAAAGCTGTTGTGTTTGACCGTGGCGGATATATTTATCACGGCCGTGTAAAAGCTTTGGCTGATGGTGCCAGGGAAGGTGGGTTACAATTCTAATTTTAAATTTCTAATAGAACTATACAATGTTAAAATCAAACGACAACAGGGTAAAGGCAGGCGAACTTGAACTGAAAGAAAAAGTAGTTGCCATCAACCGTGTGGTTAAAACCACAAAGGGTGGCCGTGCATTCAGTTTCTCTGCATTGGTTGTAGTAGGTAATGGTAATGGCGTAGTAGGGCAAGGGCTTGGAAAAGCAAAAGAAGTACAGGAAGCTATTACAAAAGGTATTGAGGATGCTAAAAAGAATTTGATAAAAGTTCCTGTAAGGCATGGTACAATACCACACGAACAATGGACAAAAGAAGGCGCTGCAAAAATCCTTATTAAACCAGCTGCGCATGGTACTGGTGTAATAGCAGGAGGAAGCATGCGTGCCGTATTGGAAGCTGCCGGTATTACCGACGTTCTTGCAAAAAGCCTTGGCTCTGCCAACCCGCATAATGTGGTAAAAGCAACTGTAAAAGCTTTGGCAACTTTAAGGGAGCCAATTGCTGTTGCAAAAATCAGGCAGGTAGGTTTGAAGAAAGTATTTAATGGATAAAAGTATTAAGTAATAAGTAGTAAGTAATAAGCAGAGCTTGAACCTTACGACTTAAAACTTATCACTTACAACTTATTATTATGGCAAAGATTAAAATAACACAAGTTAAAAGTGTAATTGACAGGCCGGAGCGCCAAAAGAGGACAGTGCAGGCATTGGGTTTAAAAAAGCTAAATGCAACTGTAGAAGTTGAGGCTACTCCGCAAATACTTGGGATGGTTACTAAGGTAAACCATCTCGTTAAAGTTGAGCAATTATAATTTTAATTAACTAACAAGCGAGGGGTGATACCCCGTAAGTGCAAAATCAAAACAAAATGAATTTACATTCTCTTACACCTGCTGCAGGTTCAGTACACAAAGACAAGCGCCTTGGCCGAGGCGAAGCAAGCGGTAAAGGCGGGACCTCTACAAAAGGTAACAAAGGTGGCCAGAGCCGTACCGGTTACAAAGTGAAAGCCGCATTTGAAGGTGGCCAGATGCCAATCCAGCGCCGTACGCCAAAGCGTGGTTTCAAAAATATCAACCGTGTTGAATACAAAGTAATCAACATTGGTAAAATTGACCATCTTGCAAGCAAATATGGCATCAGTGAGTTTACACCTGAAAATCTTTATATCAACAGCCTTATCAGCCAAACAGACAGGATTAAAATTTTGGGCAATGGCGAAGTAAAAGGCAAATTTGCTTTCAAAGTTCATGCTATCAGCGAAAAAGCAAAAGCTGCTGTAGAAGCTGCTGGCGGTACAGTTGAGATAGTAAAATAATTACCCGATATTTGCAGGCGCATTCCTGCTTGCCTGTTTCAGGCAGGTATGATAAGCGCCTTTTTAGTATAAGAAATTTTTAAAAATCATTCTGTGAAGAAATTCATCCAAACGCTGAAGAATATCTGGAGCATCGAAGAATTGAGAAAAAAGATTCTTTTCACCCTGCTGCTTGTATTTATCTACCGTATCGGTTCTTTTATTGTATTGCCAGGCATTGACCCAACCAAGCTGTCTGATGAAAATACTAAAAGCGGCATGCTTGGTTTGCTTGATGCATTTGTAGGCGGCGCTTTTCATAAAGCGTCCATTTTTGCATTGGGTATCATGCCATATATTTCTGCGTCTATCTTTATGCAGTTGATGACAATTCTTGTTCCGTCCATGCAGAAGATTCAAAAGGAAGGAGAAAGCGGCAGGAAGAAAATCAACCAATGGACACGTTACCTCACAGTAATCGTTACGGCATTTCAGGCAGCGGCTTATATTGGCTACCTGCACAGCCAAAACAAAGATGCCATGATTCAATCTTTCGAGTCATACTTTGCTGTGTCAACAGTTATCATTCTTACGGTAGGCACATTGTTTGTAATGTGGCTCGGCGAAAAAATTACTGACAAAGGCCTGGGCAACGGTACTTCTATCATCATCATGATGGGTATTTTGGCAAGGTTGCCCGAAGCATTTACACAGGAATGGAGCGCAAGGGCTATAAGGGGCGGTGGCGGTTTATTGATATTCCTTATTGAAATAGCATTTTTAGTTGCGATTGTGATGGGGCTTATCATGCTGATACAGGGAACACGCCGTGTGCCGGTCAATTATGCAAAACAAATTGTTGGCAACAGGCAGTTTGGCGGCGCAAGGAATTTCCTTCCATTAAAAGTGAATGCGGCCGGTGTTATGCCAATCATCTTTGCGCAAGCAATTTTGTTTTTGCCAACTGTGTTTTCTGGTTTTGGCACTGGCGGTGGCGCATGGGTTCAATATTTTACCGACCATAAGAGCTTAGTGTATATGATTGTGTATTCAGTATGCGTAATTGCTTTTACTTTCCTTTACACAGCGCTTATCTTCAACCCAAAACAAATGGCTGAGGATTTGAAACGAAACAATGGCTTTATACCAGGTGTTAAACCGGGCCAGGACACTGCAGATTATATCGGAACTATTATGGACAGGATTACTTTG
>CAYRRL010000419.1:0-3188 GCA_964426665.1 uncultured Ferruginibacter sp.
GCCCAAGGATGACATTCCGTGGCAAAGAAATGATAGTGTGGAGCCTGAATAATTACCTCGGCTTAGTAAACCACCCCGAAGTGAGAAAAGCTGATACAGAAGCGGCTGCCAAATACGGCATGGGCAACCCCATGGGCGCAAGGATGATGAGCGGCAACACAGCAAAGCATGAAGAACTGGAAAAAGTTATCAGCAAATTTGTAAGCCGTGAAGACACTATGCTGCTGAACTTCGGCTACCAGGGCATTATGAGCTGCATTGATGCTTTGGTAAACAGGCGTGATGTAATAGTGTACGATGCAGAAGCACATGCCTGCATTGTGGATGGCATAAGGCTGCATATGGGTTATACTTATGCGTTCAAGCACAACAATATTGAAGACTTTGAAAAGCAAATGCAGCGTGCCGAAAAGATGATTGAAAAAACCGGCGGCGGCATTTTGGTTATTACAGAAGGCGTGTTTGGAATGGATGGCGAACAGGGTATTTTAAAAGAGATTGTTGCCTTAAAAAAGAAGTACGAATTCCGTGTGCTGATTGACGATGCACATGGCTTTGGCTACATGGGCCCAACAGGTGCCGGCGCAGATGAAGCCCAGGGCTGCCAGGACGGGATTGATTTGTACTTCAGCACATTTGTAAAAAGCATGGGCAGCATTGGCGCTTTTATCAGTGGCCCAAAAGCGGTGCTTAAATATTTGCGCTACAATACCCGTTCTCAAATTTTTGCCAAAAGCCTTCCATTGCTGATTGTTGATGGCATGTTGAAAAGAATGGAGATGGTGGTGAATATGCCTGAACTGAGAGAGAAATTATGGCACAATGTAAAACGTTTGCAGGATGGGTTGAAAGCAAGAGGCTTTGATATTGGCCACACCAACTCCCCTGTTACGCCTGTTTATATGAAAGGCGACGTGCCGGAAGCCACTCAAATGGTAATGGATTTGAGGGAGAACTACCACATTTTTTGTTCTATAGTTGTTTACCCTGTAATACCAAAGGGCGATATCATTTACCGCATCATCCCTACTGCTGCTCACAGCGATGAGGATATTGACTTAACGCTGAAAGCATTTGAAGAAACAAAAAAGAAACTGGATGCTGGTTTGTATAAGGCAGCAGATATACCGGATATGGCGGAAGTAATGTAATTGTTACCTTCGCAACCCAAAAAAAATACAATTGACAGGATATATTATCAGCATACTGCTTTCTGCATTCACTGGTTGGGTTACCACTTGGGTTGCTATCAAAATGCTTTTCCACCCAAGGCGGCCAATAAAAATTTTAGGTTTTACTGTTCAGGGCATCTTCCCAAAAAACCAACAGTTGATTGCAGAGAAGCTGGGCCAGGTAGTTGGAAAAGAACTGCTTTCGTTTGATGAAATAGAACAAAAAGTAACCGACCCCGCTAACCTGCAAAAACTAAAGCCGGAAATTGAAGCACACATTGATGCTTTTTTGAGCCACAAGCTAAAAGAGGTTTTCCCCATGTTGTCTATGTTTATTGGTGACAAAACAATAGCACAACTAAAGGGCGCATTTTTGATGGAACTGGAAAGCCTTTTCCCTGTATTGATGAAAGGCTATATGGCCAAATTGGAAAACGACCTTGACCTTGAAAAAATAGTAACAGAAAAAGTAGCCGGTTTTTCCTCTGAAAAATTAGAAGGCATATTGCAGCAAATCACTAAAAAAGAATTCCAGTTCCTTGAAGTAATTGGCGGCGTATTTGGCCTGTTAATTGGAATTGCAGGCGTGGCGGTTAACCTGCTACTGAAATGATACCTTTTTTACCGGTGCATTGTTGCCGTTCATCCATTACAGCAAGTGCAAGTACTTATATTAAATGAAATTTGCCGCACCCAATTAAAAAAATCAAAATGAGAAAAATCCCCCTGGCACTGTTCCTTTCCCTGCTGATTGTATCTGTATCCTATTCGCAATTACCGGGCGCAGGCGGCGGCCGCACAGGCGGGCAAAACATGAACATGGGGCATTTTTATGGGAAAATTATTGATGCCCTTTCCAACAAGCCCGTTGAAGCAGCATCGGTGCAACTGATACAAAACAAACTGGACTCATTCACCAAAAAAAGAAAGGACGTAGTAATTGCAGGGATGCTTACCGACAAAAAAGGCGAGTTCAGCCTGGAAAACCTGCCGCTGATGGGAAGCTTTAAATTGAAAGTAAGCGCTATAGGCTATAAAGCGTATGAGCAAAAAGCTGCTTTTGAATTGAGCATGGGCGGGGCAAGAAACGGGGACTTCAGCAGCCTTGCCAATGGCATTGATAAAGACTTAGGGAATATAAAATTAGAAATAGATGCACAGCAACTGCAGGAAGTAACTGTTACCAGTACCAGGCCGCAGCTCACAATGGCTATTGACAGGAAGGTTTTTAATGTAGAAAAAAACCTGACAAGTGTTGGCGGCACCGCTGTTGATGTAATGAAAAATGTTCCCGGGCTTAATGTGGATATTGATGGCAATGTAACCATGCGCAATGCGTCGCCGCAAATATTTGTTGACGGCCGCCCCACCACCATGACGCTGGAGCAGATACCGGCCGATGCAATAGCCACAATTGAAATTATCACCAACCCGTCGGCAAAGTTTGATGCATCGGGCGGCGGCGCAGGCATACTGAATGTAGTGCTGAAAAAGAACAGGAAGATGGGCTATAACGGCAACGTGAGGGCCAGTATCGACAGCCGTGGAAGGCCCGGTTTTGGTGCCGATATAAACATAAAGCAGCAAAAAATAAATTTCTTTGCCAGCGCCAATGCCAATTTCAGGAAAACAATAACCACAGCCCAAACCATACGCACAGATTTTTTGAATAATGCAGAAGCTCATTTGCTGCAAAACAATAAACCCGTTGGCAAAGGCATTTTCGGCTTTGGCAGGGCAGGCTTCGATTATTTTATTGACAACAGGAATACCATTACCCTCTCTGGCAATATAAGCCGGGGCCAGTTTAAAAATGCAGATTTAATTAATATCAACAGGGATACTTTTTACAAAAGCATTAGCAATATTGACAGTATCATTTCAGAATATGGCTACCGTACAAGCAACAGCACCAACAACTTCAGGAACTATGGCGCTACGCTTGCATACAAACACAACTTTGCAAAAGCCAACCATTCCATAAGCGCCGATGCCAATTACAACTACAGCCGAAAC
>CAYRRL010000420.1:0-3186 GCA_964426665.1 uncultured Ferruginibacter sp.
ATTACACTGGAGCAAAATAATTTTCTTGGCAACACATTCGATATAGGCACCAATGGATCGCTGGTGTTGAATTACTTTAACAATAATTACTGGGATAAATATGAGGGGTACGACCTGAACCGTGACCATGTTGGCGATATACCTTTCAGGCCTGTTAGTATGTACAGCATGATTGTTGAAAAGAACCCGCCTGCAATGGTATTGTTTCATAGTTTGATTGTTTCGCTGATGGATAAATCGGAAAAAATAATACCCAGCCTTACACCGGAAAACTTAAAAGATGAACACCCTTTAATGAAACCGCTGCTGCTATGATTATTGCCAATAACATAAATAAAAAGTTTGGGAAGCTGCAGGCACTGGATAATGTAAGCGTTGCCTGCAACAAAGGCGAATGCATAGCATTGATAGGCCCTAACGGCAGCGGCAAAACTACTTTTATCAAATCAATCCTAGGCATGGTGGTATGCGACAGCGGCTTTATTACATTTAACGGAAAAAATATTTTGCACGACTGGCAATACAGGGCAAGGATTGGCTATATGCCGCAAATAGGCCGTTACCCTGACAATATGAACATTGGGCAGTTGCTGGCTATGATGAAGGACGTAAGGCAGGAAAAGAACATGCAACTCGACGAAGAATTAGTGACACAATTTGGGCTGGATAAAATATTGGATAAAAGAATGAGGGCGCTAAGCGGGGGGACCAGGCAAAAAGTAAGCGCATCGCTGGCATTTTTATTCAACCCGGACGTATTGATATTGGATGAGCCGACTGCCGGGCTTGACCCGGTGGCGGCTGAAATTTTGAAAGAAAAAATCATTGCTGAAAAAGCAAAGGGCAAGCTTGTTTTAATTACATCCCATATATTAAGCGAACTGGATGACTTGGTAACGCATGTTATTTATATGCAGGAAGGCAAACTGGTATTTCAAAAAACCATTGAGTCTTTACGGATTGATACAGGCCAGGAAAAATTATCAAAAGCTATTGCAGCAGTAATGCTTGGAAAATGAAAAAGATTTTTAAATATGTTATTATAGATATTCTCAGGAATAAAATTGTATTGGCATACACTGCTTTTCTGCTGGTATTGTCATTAAGTATTTTCAATTTAGAAGACAGCAGCGCCAAGGGCATCCTCAGCCTGCTTAATATTGTACTCATTATAGTGCCAATGGTGAGCATTTTATTTGCTGCCATTTACGTGTATAACAGTTCGGAGTTTTTGGAATTGTTAGTGAGCCAGCCATTGAAGAGAAAAGCTATCTGGCTGAGTATGTTTGCAGGGTTGTCGTTTTCGTTGGGGCTTTCCTTTCTTGCCGGTATTGGCATCCCTGTTTTGTTGTATGAATTTTCTGCGACTGGCATCATGCTTATTGTATCGGGCATATTGCTCAGCATCATTTTTGTAGCGTTGGCAACACTTGCAGCGGTAAGCATAAGGGATAAGGCAAGAGGCATTGGCGCAGTGATATTGCTGTGGCTTTATTTTTCTATACTCTTTGATGGCATTGTGCTGTTCATTCTTTTCCAGTTTGCTGATTACCCCATAGAAAAAGCAATGGTTGGCATCACTGCATTAAACCCAATCGGCTTAAGCCGCATATTGGTATTGCTTAAAATGGATGTGTCTGCCATGATGGGCTACACAGGAGCCGTATTCAAAGATTTTTTTGGCACCACAACTGGCATGGCCGCAAGCTTGCTTGTATTGGCGCTATGGGTTATTGTGCCAGGCTGGCTGGCCGTTAGAAAATTTAACCGTAAAGATTTGTAGCATGAAACGAAATCAAGCATTAGCGCCTTTGTCAAGAGAACACCATGGTGCACTTATACTGGCGCAGTTAATTAAAAAGGGGGCGCCGGTTTACAAAGGGCTGCCAACGGATACAAATGGCAAAGTTCGCTATGCAGTTAATTTTTACAAACATGATTTAATACCTCATTTCAGCAAAGAAGAAGTAATTCTTGCAAAACTAAAGCATGTACATGCCACAATTGAAAAATTAACTACTGAGATAATGAATGAACATGTTGAATTGAGTAAAAAATTTTTTTCCTTGGAAATGGCAACAGATAAACAAACAGAATTAGATGAACTTGGCCATTTGCTGGATGCTCATATTCGTAAAGAAGAAAGAGTATTGTTTCCTTTGTTACAGCAGCACTGCAGTGAAGAAATACTTAGTCAACTATAACCGATACGGCTATGAAGAAAGATATAGGGAACCGGAAAGATATTGAGCTGCTTGTAACAACTTTTTACGAAAAGGTAAAGGCTGATGATACAATTGGCTACATATTTAATGAGGTTGCAAAAGTTAATTGGGAGAAACATTTGCCGGTAATGTTCGATTTTTGGGAAAATGTTTTGTTTTATACCGGTGCCTACAATGGCAACCCGATGATAGCACACCAGCAGCTTCACAGCGTATCGCCTTTTACAAAAGGCCACTTTAAAAAGTGGGAAGCATTGTTTACGCTTACAGTGGATGAATTGTTTGAAGGCAATAATGCGGAACTTGCCAAGCAAAGGGCATTGAGCATTTCAACAGTAATGCAAACCAAAATACTTTTTTAAGTTTTCAGGCATCAAAGCCCTTTCATTTTTGCGCTTGCAGATGAAAGCAAAGTAACCAGCAAAACAATACTGATGCTGCTTGCCGGCATTAGCACTGCAGCTACCATTGGCGACAGCAGCGCCTGTGTTGCAAAAGACAAACCAATAATGTTGTAAATAATAGAAACAATAAACACTGCAGTAACAATCTTTTTGCCTGAACGGGCATAAGCCAAAAATTTATCCATCATATAAACCTTGCTGCCATCCAATATAGCATCGCTCGCTGGTGTGAATTGTGCATGGTTGTCACTCACGGCAATGCCCACATCGCTTTGCTTTAATGCGCCGGCATCGTTAAGCCCGTCGCCAAGCATCATTACTTTTTTATGTTGCTGCTGCAATTGTTTTATGTAATCCAACTTTTGCTGAGGCTGTTGCTCAAATTTTATTTTTGCGTAAGCATTGAATATTTTTTCCAGGTTGTTTTTTTCAGAAGCATTATCGCCGGATAAAATATATTGGCCGTATTTTTTGTTGCTGAGTTCTTTTGACATTTCATTCAGCCCTTTCCTGTATTGGCTTGCAATTTTATAATTGCCCATGTGGATATTGTTCAG
>CAYRRL010000421.1:0-3165 GCA_964426665.1 uncultured Ferruginibacter sp.
AGCGTAAAAAATAGTAACCATTTTGGCATTGCAGGTTTTCATGGCATGATGGCTTTGCAGCATGATATGATTGGCATTGCGATGACAAATGCATCTGCTACAGTAGCTCCTACATTCAGTAAAGAAAGATTGCTTGGCACTAATCCAATCTGCGTTGTAATACCTGCCGGAATAGAACAGCCATTTGTTGCAGACTTTGCCACTACCACTGCAGCCAATGGAAAATTAGAAGTGCTGCAAAGAAAAAATAAAGATGCCCCACATGGCTGGGTGCAGAATAAAGACGGCAAACCATCCACTGATGTAAATGAATTAAAAAAAGGTGGTGCAATGCTACCGCTTGGCGGAGATTACGAACATGGCAGCCATAAAGGTTATATGCTGGGCTCAGTAGCTGATATTTTTTCCGCAATATTAAGCGGTGCCAATTATGGCCCGTGGGTTCCGCCCTTCCCTGCTTATTTACCCATGCCTGAAAATATGCCCGGCGAGGGTATTGGCCATTTTTTTGGGGCCATGCGTATTGATGCTTTTCGTCCGGCTGATGAATTTAAGCAACATATGGATAACTGGATACAGCGTTTCAGATCGGCTGCGGTTGCAGAAGGCTTTGAAAGAGTTGTTATTCCCGGCGATCCGGAAAGAGAAATGGAAAAAGAAAGAATGGAAAAAGGCTTTGAATTATTACAGCCTGTTATTGCCGATCTTGATCAATTAGCTGTTCAATTTGGCTTACAGCCATTATAAAAAATTTAGTCTACCATTTCAGCAGGATAATCATTTGGAAAACCATTTCCCAACCAATACTTTTGCACCTCTAAAATAAATACTTGTCAAAATGAAAGTAATGAAGTTTGGCGGCACCAGTGTGGGCAAGCCGGAAAGAATGCATGATGTGGTAAACCTGATAACTGCGGATGCTGAAAGTAAAATCGTTGTACTGAGTGCATTAAGCGGCACCACCAATGCATTGGTTGAAATAAGTAATTCGTTATCTGTTGGTGACCGTAATAGTGCCAAACAGCAAATAGAAAAATTAGAAGCACACTATAAAGATTTTTGCAGCAAACTTGTTGCTTCTCCTGCTGCTTTGGAAAAAGCGCTGGCTATTGTGCAGGAGCATTTTGAATTTTTAAGTATCATCTTAAAAATATCTTTCAGCGAAGCATTGAATAAAGATATTTTGGCACAAGGTGAATTACTAAGCACTAAATTATTCTGTACTTATTTAGAAGAAAAAGGAATAGATCATTTGCTGATACCAGCACTTGATTTTATGACTATCGATAATTATGACGAGCCGCAAATCGGAAGTATAAAAGTAAAGCTGGCGCAATTGCTGCAAAAAAATCCTGGTAAAAAAATATTTATCACACAAGGATATATCAGCCGCAATGCAAGAGGTGAAGTGGACAATTTAAAACGTGGTGGTAGTGATTACTCTGCTTCATTAATTGCTGCCGCTATCAATGCATCTGTTTGTGAAATATGGACAGACATTGACGGCATGCACAACAACGATCCAAGAGTGGTAAAGAAAACGGTGGCTATTGAACAATTAAGCTTTGATGAAGCGGCAGAACTTGCTTATTTCGGTGCAAAGATTCTTCACCCGGCAAGTATATGGCCTGCACAAATGTATAAGGTGCCGGTAAAATTGCTGAACACCATGCAGCCAACAGCAAAAGGCACAGTAATACAAGAAGAAGCAGGCAGCACTGGTGTAAAAGCTGTTGCGGCAAAAGACGGCATCACTGCCATCAAAATAAAAAGCAGCCGCATGTTATTGGCCTATGGTTTTTTAAGAAAGATATTTGAAGTGTTTGAAAAATACCGTACCTCAATTGATATGATCACTACTTCAGAAGTAGCGGTGTCGCTCACTATAGATACTGATACAAACCTGAAAGACATTATTAAAGAACTGGAACCATTTGGTACAGTGGAAATAGACAGCGACCAAACCATTGTAAGCATAGTAGGCAATGAGATAAATGAAACAGAAGCCGTAATGCAAAAAATGTTTGCTGCGTTATCAGCAATACCTGTAAGAATGGTGAGCTATGGCGGCAGCAGACACAATGTATCTGTACTTATTCCAAAACAATACAAAGAACAAACACTACGGTTGCTCAACAAGGGCTTGTTTGGGCTTGATTAGTAATTTCCCTACAATATTTGAAGCTGTTTTGTGAGTTATTAATACTACCAAAGCAGCTTTTGAGTTTTTAAGCCGCTGAAAAACAATGATTTTTCCGGGAAGCAGCTATTTTTCTAAAAAAGTACAATTACTACGCAATAATACTTTGACACCTGCGTTTTACAAATGGTTTTTCATAGGATATTGGATTTAAAACGGGCAGAGATTTCCATCTCCGCCCCTTTTTGTTTTATACCTTCATCAAAATAGAAGCTGTCGCTTCTTATCTATAATCATAAGAGCTTAAAACATTGCATTGCAGTTTGCCTCTTTATTTTTAGCATTGCAGTAAAGTGAAAAAACTACTGCAAAATATTTTTGTAAATGACATTAGCTGGGCTATCCTCACTCCTTTTATATGGATAGCCAACAGGCTTGTTGCTTCAAGAAAAAATTATACCGGTTATTCAAAGTATAAAATAGTAAAAGAAAAAGCTGACAGCGCTTTACGTAATCATTGTGTTTACAATGGCCCGTTTAAAGGAATGCTTTATCGACCTGGTGTAAATACTACGGCCAGTTCAGGCTATGCCAAACTGCTTGGCAGTTATGAAACTGAAATACAGCCTTTTATCAATTATGCTTTGACAAAGCAATTTGATGTGATTGTGAATATTGGTTGTGATGATGGTTATTATGCTGTTGGTATGGCAATAAAAATGAAATGCCCGGTAGCAGCGTATGACATTAACCCAAATGCTGTTGCAAAAACAAAACAGCTTGCAGCGATGAATAAAGTTGAGCCACAATTAGAATATGGTGGCAGGTTTTCAGCACAAAATATTATACACAAATACGCAGGAAAGAGAGTACTATATATCTGCGATTGCGAAGGAGATGAATTTGACATTTTCAACGCCAGCACTGCACCTCTTTTAAAACAATCAGATATCATTGTAGAACTGCACCTGCATATTCACCCTAATCTGGAACAGCATTTCAGAAAACATTTTGGCGACACACAC
>CAYRRL010000422.1:0-3159 GCA_964426665.1 uncultured Ferruginibacter sp.
AGGAAGAGCGAACAAAAAGACGAGTTAATTGAAAAGGAAAAGAATGATATAGCAGCTTTAGAGAATAAAAAGCACGAAGAAATAAAAGAAGATAAAAAAACAGTATTAAAAAAGGCGGAAGAAACAAAACCCGTTGCAAAAAAGAAAGATGAAAAAACCAAATTGCAAAAAGGGTTTTACATACAGGCCACAACCGGAACAGATGCCGGCGGGACAAAATTATTTTCTTATTCCAATTGCAGTTTTAAGCCAAAATACGGCCTTGGCATTGGCTACCAGTTCAGCAAGAGGCTCAGCGCCCAGTCAGGGTTTTATGCCACCAATAAAAAGTACACAGCAATGCCGGCTGATTACAACATAAAGCCGGGGTCGCCCATGAGTACTTACCGGATTGATATAATCAAAGCTTTATGCACTGTCTACGAAATACCTTTGGCCGTAAAATATGATTTTGTCAGCAAGCCTTCATTGGTTGTTTTTGGCACTGCAGGTATTTCTTCATATTTAATGAAAAAAGAAAAATACGATTGCTTTTATAGTTATTACAATTACATATATGAAAAAGAATGGTTGTTCAGCGGCAACAGCCATTTGTTTTCTACGGCAGTATTTTCTTTGGGCATAGAAAAAAAAGTATGGAATCAGCTCTCCCTGCTGGCAGAGCCATCATTCGGCTTTCCCCTCAAAGGCGTGGGCGATGGCAAAATGAAAATCTATTCCTCGTCGGTACAACTTGGGCTTAAGTATTATTTGTTTAAAAAGCAATGATTGCCCTTAGTGTAAAGTGCCACAAAGCAAAGCATTGCCCGTAAGTGCCGAATAGTTTCATTAAATATTTGGATATTTTTAAGCAGCTTGTTATCTTCGCCGTCCCTTGTTTAAGGTGGAACTAAACCCTATTTTGTAACCCAAAAAAATGTCTATTTTTTATGGCTGTTAAAATGAGACTGCAACGCCATGGTTCTAAGAAGAGACCATTCTATTTTATCGTTGTGGCAGACGCAAGAAGTCCACGTGATGGCAAATTCATTCAAAAACTTGGTACGTACAACCCGCTGACCGTTCCGGCTACAATCCAGATCGACCGTCAGAAGGCATTGGACTGGCTGCACAAAGGTGCACAGCCTACCGACACTGTGCGCCGCATCCTTTCTTTCAAGGGTGTGTTGTATTTGAAGCATTTGCTCCGTGGCGTAACCTTGGGCCTGTTTGATGAATCAGTTGCCATGCAGAAATTTACTGTATGGACCTCTGAACATGATACCCATGTAGCGAAGCGCCATGCTGCCCACAAAAAGGCAAGAAGGGACGACCGCAACCAGCCTGTTGTAAAAAAGGTTGAAGCTGCGCCAGCACCTGAAGCCCCGGCGGCACCGGCAGAAGAAGCAAAAACAGAGGAGTAACCAAACTTGCTGTTAGGAAATTCTTTAAGCAATCTCTTTTTTGGGGGTTGCTTTTTTTATACAGTCTCAGTATCCAGTACTGAGTCTGGGTACTGAAACATGAACCAATATTTTAAAATAGGAAAATTAGCCGCCAGCTTTGGGTTGAAAGGCGAAATAGTGCTGCAACACAGCCTTGGCAAAAAAACTTCGCTAAAAGGCCTTGAAACAATTTTTATTGAAGAAGGCAAAGATAATTTTATGCCTTACTTTATTGCCTCTTCTTCTATCAAAAATGATAAAGAAGTTTTTTTAAAAATTGAAGGCATTGACACAAAAGAAACAGCCCGTAAGCTTACGCCTAAGGAAGCCTGGATTACAGAGGGTGATTTTAAAAAGTTTGCGGCAAAGTCATCGCCAATATCATTGCTTGGTTTTCATTTGATAAATGAAGGGCAAGACTTGGGTGAAATATTAGAGGTTATTGAACAGCCGCATCAAATACTTTGTTCCGTTTTGCTGGATGGTAAAGAAGCATTGATTCCAATACACGAAGAGTCAGAAGGTTTTTGTAGCCCTGCCTGACGGCTTGCTGGATATTTACCGCTGACAAGTTTTAGTACCTTAGTAAAGTGAACAAACAGCCACAAAGCATAGTAGCCCATTTTGACCTGGATTCTTTTTTTGTTTCAGTGGAGGTTTTAAACAACCCTTCATTGAAAGGCAAACCTGTGTATGTAGGCGGGCACGACAGGGGTGTGGTAGCAGCCTGCAGTTATGAGGCAAGGAAATTTGGTATCCACTCAGGCATGCCCAGTGCACAGGCAAGAAAACTATGCCCCGAAGCCATAGCTTTAAGAGGTACAAGGGGCGAATACAGCCGCTATTCAAGATGGGTTACTAATATCATTGCAGCAAAAGCGCCATTGTTTGAAAAGGCATCAATAGATGAATTTTACCTGGACTTAACAGGGATGGATAAGTTTTTTAACCCGCTGCAATGGACAATTGGTTTGCGAAAGCAAATAATGGATGAAACCGGCTTGCCTATTTCATTTGGTTTGTCATCCAATAAAATGATGGCGAAGATTGCCACCAACGAAGCCAAGCCCAATGGTTATTTGCAAATCCCTTTTGGAAAAGAAAAAGAATTTTTAGCCCCGTTGGCGGTTGATAAAATACCCGGCGTGGGCGGGCACACTCATGCTGTATTAAAATCAATGGGTATTTACACCATAGGCGACATTAATAAGTTTACTGCAGAGCAACTGGATGAAAGATTAGGCAAATGGGGCGCTGGCCTGTACAATAAAAGTTTTGGTATTCACAACAGTGAAGTGCACCAGTACCATGAATCCAAATCTATTTCCTCTGAAAATACTTTTGAAGAGAATAAAACGGATGTTGATTTTTTAATGAGCGAAATTGTGCGCCTCACCGAGAAAATTGCTTATGAATTAAGGCTGGATGGGAAAACCGCCGGCTGTATTGCAGTAAAAATCCGCTACCCCGATTTTGAAACCACCTCTAAACAAACCACTGTGCCTTATACCTGTGCCGATGATGAAATAATACCTGTTGCTAAAAAACTATTTCATCAATTATATAAAAAAGGGCAACCCGTTAGATTGCTTGGCGTAAGGTTAAGTGAGCTTACTAATGAGGCTGTTCAAGCAGATCTGTTTGAGAACAAAGAGAAAAAAACTGATTTGTACAAAGCAATTGATGATGTAAAAAACCGGTTTGGGAAATTGAAGATAAAACGGGCATCATCTAA
>CAYRRL010000423.1:0-1773 GCA_964426665.1 uncultured Ferruginibacter sp.
AAAAAGGAGCCGGTTTTCAATAATTGCAAAGTGGTTTTTACCATTGGGCAAAATACATTTAAAGAAAAACTCGGCGCTGAATTTTTAAAGCTGGCTGCTATCAATAATAATGTTACCAAAAAGGAGCTTGACTTCTTTAAAGAAACGACCAATACAGCTATGTTCAGGGGCGGCGCCGCATTTGCAGACGCCATCACATTTGGTACGGCAAAGCCTGATAAAAAATTGCTGGAAGAATTCAGCAAAGTGAAAGGCAAAAAAACTTTGCCGTACAACGAGGAACGTGATTTCACAGACTCTGTGCCATTGTGTGCCGACCTTGCCAAATAGCAAAACTATTTATCGTTTACCATTTATTTAATTTTATTCAGTGCTGAAAAATATACCAGGTTTATCTGCCCTTGCAACGCTTATTTTTTTATTTTCTGGATGCACTAAAATTGACACAACTACTTTGGGTGCGGACCTTATACCTGCTGTGGACAATGTGCATACTTTTGCTGACACCTTGCCCATTATATCAACCCAGGGCTTTTTTAATGACACTACAAGGGTAACATATACTGATTTGCACCCGGTGGGTTCCATCACAAACGATCCATTGTTTGGCAAAACAAAGGCAGACTTATATGTGCAGCTAAAGCCCTCTTTCTTCCCTTTTTATTATGGCAACAAAGGCGACACGATTGTTGGTTTTGATTCTGTAGTGTTATGCCTTTCTTATAAGTCTATTTATGGCGATAGTACAGTGCCGCAGTCTTTTTCCGTGTATAAAATAAACAGCGCTACCACTAATTTTAAAGACTCTTCTTACTTCCTCAATTTTTTGCCTGATATGGGCCTTGGCAGTATGATCGGCTCTTCCACAATATTGCCAACTGATTTAAGGAAATACACATTTTTTAAAGGCAGCAGAAAAGACTCCATTAATAACCAAATAAGGATAAAACTTGACCCTTCTTTTTTAACTGAGCTTATAAGTAATCTCGACACATCTTCAGCAAGCACGGGTATTTACCGGTCCGATTCACTCTTTAAGCTGCAGATGAAAGGCCTGGCAGTTATGGCAAGCGGTACACAGGGCAATGCACTGCTTTATACAAGCCTTACAGATGCAGCCACAAGGCTTGAAGTGCATTACCGGAAGCAAAATAAAACCGCCGACACCGCCTTTGCATCGTTTACCTTTGCTGCAGGAATTAATCCTTCTTTTTCTGCTCAGGCAACACATTTGGAAAGGGACTGGTCAACCGGTGAGATAAGCGCACCAATACCCGATGCGGTGTATTTGCAAACCACCCCCGGTACTTATGCAAGGCTGGATATACCCGGGCTTGCTGCATATAGCAACCGTATTATCCACCGTGCTGAAATTGTAGCCGAAGAAATCCCTTCTTTGAACCCAATTGATAAAAATTTTGGCCCGCCATTGTATCTCTACCTCGATTTGGTTGATACGCCATCATCGGCAAATAAATACAAGCCTGTTTACTACGACCTTAACCCTAATACGGCGTATTATCCGGATGATACAACTTACTTTTACCCAAGCGGGGGTATTGACCATGGTTATTTTGGCGCTTATCTCCGCAAAAAGGCCAGCATTCTCGGCCAGCAGCAGTACTATTACACTTTTAATGTATCAAGGTACGTACAGCATATAGTTACGAATGATATGCACAATTATCCTTTCAGGTTGTTTGCGCCCGCCAAATTATACTATAGCAAGTATGTTCTTAACTACAACAACCTGATTGGCGAAGGCCGCCTGAG
>CAYRRL010000423.1:1783-3151 GCA_964426665.1 uncultured Ferruginibacter sp.
ATGGCAAGAATGCCAATTACAAAATGTATATGAGGGTTGTGTATTCAAAGATTTGATTTTTTCAATATTCTTAATAAACAGGCTCCGGTTGTTGCCGGAGCCTTTGTTTTTCGGCGCAGCACACCTATATTTGCACCTCAAAAAAAATTACTAATGCCTTATTTATTTACATCTGAGTCCGTAAGCGAAGGACACCCCGATAAAGTGGCTGACCAAATCAGCGACGCCTTAATTGACAATTTCCTGGCTTTTGACGCCAACAGCAAAGTAGCATGCGAAACACTGGTAACCACCGGCCAGGTGGTGCTTGCAGGCGAAGTAAAAAGCAAGGCATATTTGGATGTGCAGGAAATTGCCCGCGGCGTTATCCGTAAAATTGGCTACATCAAAAGCGAATATATGTTTGAAGCAAGTTCATGCGGTGTATTGTCTGCCATACATGAGCAAAGTGCAGATATAAACCAGGGCGTTGACAAAAAGAAAAAGGAAGAACAAGGGGCAGGAGACCAAGGCATGATGTTTGGCTACGCTACAAACGAAACAGATGATTACATGCCGTTGGCCCTTGATTTGGCACATAAAATTTTGATAGAACTGGCAGCATTAAGAAGGGAGAATAAGCAAATATCTTATTTGCGGCCTGATGCAAAAAGCCAGGTGACACTGGAGTATGATGACAACAACCAGCCTGTGCGTATTGATGCTATTGTTGTATCAACACAGCACGACGATTTTGACAGCGAAGCAAAGATGCTGGCAAAAATTAAAAAGGATATCATTGAAATATTGATACCAAGGGTAAAAGCCAAGTATAAAAAATACGCCAAGCTTTTCAACGACAATATTAAATACCACATTAACCCAACCGGCAAGTTTGTGATTGGCGGCCCACATGGCGATACCGGATTGACAGGCCGTAAAATTATTGTAGATACTTATGGCGGCAAAGGAGCACACGGTGGCGGTGCTTTTAGCGGCAAAGACCCAAGCAAAGTTGACCGTAGCGCTGCGTATGCCACAAGGCATATTGCTAAAAACCTGGTGGCTGCAGGCGTGGCAGATGAAATACTGGTGCAGGTATCCTACGCTATTGGCGTTGCACAGCCCACATCTGTCAATGTAAAAACTTTCGGCACTGCAAAAGTTAATTTAACAGATGGCCAGATTGGCAAAATAGTAGAAGGCATATTTGATATGCGCCCTTACTTTATTGAAAAGCGCCTGAAGCTGCGTACGCCCATGTACAGCGAAACGGCTGCTTATGGCCACATGGGCCGCAAAAATGAAGTAGTTGAAAAAACATTCAGCAGCCCTGATGGCAAAACCAAAAAAGTAAAAGTAGAGTTGTTTACATGGGAAAAACTAGAC
>CAYRRL010000424.1:0-3147 GCA_964426665.1 uncultured Ferruginibacter sp.
GCAATGTCCAAGCCAATCGGGATGGTATATGTGCCATCCGGCACTTTCCACATGGGCCCCAGTGACGAAGACGTAAACTATGCTTACACTGCAAGGAACAAGCAGGTTTCCATCAGCGGATTCTGGATGGACGCTACTGAAATCACCAATAACGAATACCGCCAGTTTACCAATTGGGTGAGGGATTCAATTGCAGCTAAAATGATGGGCTTCATCAAGCAGGGCAAAGATGGCAATGAATACATTGACTGGAAAAAAGCAAGCACTATCAAATGGGGCGAAAAAGCCACATTGGAAAAGATAGATGCCATGATTTTTACCCCAGACAACCGTATTTTCAACAAAAAAGAAATAGACCCGAGCAAATTGGTGTACCATTCTGAAACCTTTGATTATAAAGAAGCTTCAAAAAGGGAAAATGCCAAAGTGCAGCGCAGCAAATTCATTGTAAAGAAAGATATTGAAATTTACCCTGATACGCTTTCATGGGTGAGGGATTTCTCTTATGCCTACAATGAACCAATGTCAAAAAAATATTATGGCCACCCTGCTTTTGGCAACTACCCTGTAGTTGGCGTAAGCTGGAAACAGGCTACCGCTTTCTGCGAATGGAGGACACATTATTTGAACTCTTTTCTTGAAAGCAAAAAGAAAACTACTGAATCAGACTTCAGGCTGCCAACAGAAGCGCAATGGGAATATGCAGCCCGTGGCGGCCGTTCACAATCGCCATACCCATGGGGCGGCCCGTACTTAAGAAACAGGAAAGGCTGTTTGCTGGCTAACTTCAAACCAGGCAGGGGCAATTATCCTGAAGATGGCGGCTTTTACACTGTAAGGGCTGATGCATACTGGCCAAACGATTTCGGGCTCTACAATATGGCTGGCAATGTTGCAGAATGGACATCCTCTTTATATTATGAAGGCGGCTATAGTTTCCAGCATGACATGAACCCCGACATTCGCTGGAACGCTAAAGACTCCGATCCCCCACGCATGAAAAGGAAAGTGGTACGTGGCGGAAGCTGGAAAGATGTAGGTTACTTCCTTCAAACAAGTACACGCAATTACGAGTACCAGGATACATCAAAATGCTATGTTGGTTTCCGTTGTGTAATTGATTTGCCGGCGGTTGCTAAACGTGGCGGCAAATAAGAAATATTTCATTATTTTTTCCACCCCTTGACGATTGTATAAAATGAGCTTTACAGTTTAGTTTTTCAGGACTGTAAAGCTCATATCAAATTGTGTTCACTTATTTTAATCATAACCTTCAAATCAAAACAATTTAAATTTTAAAAATCATGGCTGCTAGAAAAAGAACCTTCTTAACCCTCATTGACGTATTAGTAAGTGCCGGTGCTGCTGTAATTATCTTCGCTGCATGGGCAAAAATCACTCACCAGTCTTACGCCAACAGTATGCTTACTATTGGTATGTGGACGGAAACGGCAATCTTTATTGTATATGCAATAATAGAATGGGTTAAGCCAAAGTCGCATGATGAAGATATTCCTGTTGCAGCAGCGCCTGCTGGCAACCCGGCTCTCTAATCGCTGGATAAAATGATTCAGGAAGCGGACATCACTCCTGTAAGCCTTAAAAAATTGGGTGAAGGTTTTCAAAAGTTAGGTACCACAGTTAATGGCATCTCTGATGTTAGCGATGTAGTAAAATCAACTGGTGATTTTGGCGCTAAAACTAAAGAAGCCACTACAGCTATCAGTTCAATGGCAGCAGCTTTCAATAACAGCGCCACTACTATGGCGTCTTTTAATAATGCTTCCGAGAGCGCTAAAGGCTTTCATGAGCAAGTACAGGTGTTGACAAAAAACCTCGGTTCATTAAATACTATTTATGAACTGGAATTGAAGGAAAGCAACAACCACTTAAAAGCGTTGAATTCGTTTTATGGTAAAATGGCTGAAGCAAGCCAGGCTATGATGAGCAGTGTTGACGATGCACAAAAAGCAAAAGAGCAAATCGGCACATTGGCCAGCAACCTTGGCAAGCTCAATTCTGTGTACGGAAATATGCTGAGCGCTATGCAGGGCAAATAAGCCGTGCACTAAAGTAGTGTTAAATAGCTTTACGTTGTGAACACGAAGTGGATCCAAATTTTAATTTTATAAAATACCATAAAACAAAAATACTATGGCTTTACCTAAAGAGCCCCGGCAAAAAATGATCAACATCATGTACTTGGTGCTGACAGCGATTCTTGCCTTGAACGTATCTGCTGAGATTTTGAATGCATTTAAAGTAGTTGACAGAAGCTTGACCAAATCAAACGAATCAATTGACACTTCCAATGCAACCCTTTTTAAGTCTTTGCAGGACAAAATGAAAAAACCAGAAACTGCTGAGAAAGCTACAATCTGGAATGGAAAGGCAGAACAGGCCAAAAAATTGGCTGAAGGGCTTTACACAAAACTCGAAACTTATAAAGAGAATCTTAAAAGAGCTTCCGGTTATAACCCGGAAAAAGGGTTGACTGGATATAAAGAGGATGACCTTGATGCAGCAACACGCCTATTTATTGTAGAGAAAAAAGGCCCGGAATTATTACAAGACCTTACTAATTTAAAAGCGCAGCTTTTGGCACTTGACCCAGATATCAAAAAGGAGTTTGAAACAAAGCTCCCCATTGATTTATCGGTGCCTCCATCAACAACAGGAAGCGAAAACTCATGGGAATATAATTATTTCCACATGACGCCTACTACGGCTGCCGTTACAATCCTCAGCAAATTTGAGAACGACATAAAAAATGCTGAAAACCAAATTGTGACTTATTGCCATAACAAGGTGGGAGCTGTGGAAGTTGTTTATGACCAATTTCAGGCTATTGCAGCTGCTAATTCAACTTATTTAATGCCAGGCCAGGAACTTATTGTTACTGCTGGTGTTGGAGCCTTTAACTCTGCAGCCAAACCAACTGTTTCTATTGACGGTGCTTCCATTCCGTTAAACGCAAATGGTGTTGCCGAGAAGAAGTTTCAGGTTTCAGGCGGCGGCAGCAAAAAGGTACATGTGGTAATTTCTTATAAAAAGCCAGATGGCAAGGAAGATCAATTAGTAAAAGATATTGAATATACAGTGGGTACTCCCGGGGGAGTAGCAGCATCTGCTGATAAAATGAATGTA
>CAYRRL010000425.1:0-3145 GCA_964426665.1 uncultured Ferruginibacter sp.
AAACGCCATTTGAGAGCAGGCTTACAAGGAATTCAAAACATACTATTGTTATAAAAATGGAAGGGTACCAGGATTATGAATTAACAATGACAAGAAAATTTAATGGCTGGTATATCGGCAACCTTGTTTTTGGCGGTATTATTGGGCTAATTGTAGACCCGATTACTGGTGCAATATGTACTTTATCGCCTGCTGATGTGAGGGCAGAATTGGTGAAGGGGGCTGCAGTAAACAAAACAAAAGATAACATTTACATAGAAGTATCTTTAAAAAAGGCCCCCGGCTCTGTAAAAATTGGCGAGCTTACTAAGATAAAGTAATCGCCTTCTTTTTACTGCAAAATTCAGGATATGAAGTTTGCCCCCTGTAAGGAAAAAAAGTTCACAGCACCCTAAGGTTTCCCTGAATAATAATTTTCTTCCCTGTTGATACTATAAACTTCCCCCCAGGCATAATTGTTTGTGGCACATTCATGATGCAGGTTCCGGTTGATAGTGGATCAATTGTTATTTGGGAGCCGGCTGGCAGGTTCGCTGGGGGCATTATGTTCCCTTGCCAATTAGAAGCCACATTATAATTGCCATTTCCTGTAAAAGTATAAACCAACGGGGCAGAACATCCTAAAGAAGTTAACAAGCTTGCCCTTGGCGCAACAATAGCGCTTGCCCTTGCCCTGTCTTTTTGCCCCTGGGTAAACCTGTCTTTTATTCCGCAATAGCTCATATAATTGTACACGCTATTGCCCCATGTGCCTATGCCAGCGCATGGGTTAGCTGTATTATCGCAATCCCAAACTTTTTGTGGCGGTGTGTCACAAACTAAATCCCCGTAACTGCTGCATGGTGAATTCAAAGGGCATGTAACATTATCTTCGCCACCTTCAAATGTGTGCCGTAAATTAAAGCCATGCCCCACTTCATGTGCAAGCGTATAATCGTCTTCCCTCATCACCCACGATGCAATTGTAGTACCATCTATATCTGCGCCCCAAGGATAATACGCTACCCCCACAATGCCACCAAAACCCTGGCATATTTGATTTACAACCCAGATATTATAATAGTCGCTTACAGGCCACTTGCTTAACCCTTTAATAGTTGCTTCAGAAGGCGCATCGCAATTAGAATAAACCATGCTGATGCCATGGGCAGCATAATTGGGGATACCGGAAGCATTTACACGGTTAATGCCCGTTGTTACATTCCCGTTAGGGTCCCTGCTGGCTAAACAAAATTGCATATCCATATTTACGCCGCCCATAGGGTTTGCATTCCGCCATCTGTTATTAAGGCCCCTTATGGCTACAGTAATCTGTGAATCTGAAATATTGGTGCCTGTGCCAATTGGTTCGCCTAAATGAATTACATGAACCACTACTGGTATGCTGTACACGGCGTCAAGCGGTACATGTGGCATGTTGCGAAGCAGGTGTTGCACCTGCGATTCTATAGTTTGGGTTTTTGCGGCATACGCAGGGTTGCTAGCAGACAATTTGTTGTGCAGGTAATCTGCCCCGCATACAATGTTTTGGCCACTTGATTGTAAATAGGCTGAACAGGCAAAAAGGAATGTTATCGTGTAAAGGGGGAGTTTATACATAAAGGTGTTTTTTATATAAGAGGAGACAATTTTGTATTTGTTGAAATAAGTAACAGGCGGGCTTTCATAATTAAACATTTTAATTGAACGAATTGCTTTAAAAGATAAATCTTTCTTTTAAAAATTTACAAGAATGTATTGGCTATGTATTTTTACATGCACCAAAAAACAGCCACTGCCCTGCAATAGCAGTTAGAAACACTAAAAAAGCTGTTTCATGGCAGTAGTTTAGCCTAGGTTATCAATTTACTGCGATATCAGGAACCAATAAGCTCCCGCTCAGTAAAAGGATACATAAAAAATGAATTGTGTTGGATGGCCAGGAATAATTTTCAACAGGATTTATGCGCAAGGGTATAGAGTGGTTTTTGTGTGGTTGCAATACTTTTATTCAGCCGGCCGGAGGCCAGACGATGGCATACACGGTGAAAAAGCCATTAAGTAATGCCTCAAGGCTGTTTAACTTAAAAAACCATTCTCCAAAATTTGTGATTCCTTTTATTCAAAATACCGGAAATTGCACCCGTCTTAAATTTCTTTTTCATTGGCAACAAGGGCTGCTTACAGGTTTTTACTTTCATTGCTTGTCATTTGCTGTGCAATAGCAATGGCTGCAGCCCAAGTGCCGTTGCCTGCGCCAACTGCCCCCTCCGATACAGTGCGGCTGGTGCAAATACTAAAAGGCAACAGCCTTCGTGAAAAAATAGTGGATACCACTTCTTTTCAAACCATTGCCGGCGATGTGGCATTGAGGGAATCGCTTACCATGTTTACCTGCGACAGCGCTGCTATCAACAAAACCACCAATGTGCTGGAGGCTTTTGGAAATATCCATATCAACCAGCAAGACAGCATACATACCTACGCACAATACCTTAAGTACATTGGCAAAGAAAGAATGGCTTACCTGAAAAAAGGCGTTCGGCTCACAGATAAAAAGGGCACGCTGTTTACTGATGAACTGGATTACAGCCTTAAAACAAATATTGGCAACTATTACAAAGGCGGGCGTGTGGTAAACGGCAAAACAACGCTTACCAGCATTGAGGGTACTTATTATGCCGATACAAAAGATGTGTATTTTAAAAAGAATGTGCGCCTTACAGACCCCAAGTACAATATCGCTACCGACAGCCTTTTGTACAATACGCAATCGCAGGTGGTAACTTTTATTACGCAAACGCATATTGTAAGCAAAGACGGCGGCGATATTTATACCAGCAGCGGCACATATGATTTAAAAAATGGCAAGGCTTACTTTGGCAACCGCACCGTATTTAAAGACAGCACCAGGACTTATGTGGCCGATAATGTGGCCCTTGATGAAAAAACACAAACTGCACAACTGGAGGGTAATGCTGTAGTAAGGGACAGCGCAAATGGATATACAGTAATTGGCGGGCAAATATTTGCCAATCAAAACAACAAAACTTTTTTAGCGACAAGGAAACCAGTGTTGATTTTTAAAGGCGAGGGCGATGACAGCACATTTATTGCAGCCGACACATTGTTTAGTGGTGTTATAAAAAAAGACAGTACAGGAAAA
>CAYRRL010000426.1:0-3138 GCA_964426665.1 uncultured Ferruginibacter sp.
GGTCGCTTACAGTATGGCTTGATACCATTATCAGCCCGCCGCCATTGTTTACAAAATTGATAATGGCAACTTTTTCTGAAGCTGTAAAACGGATATTTGGCTCATCTACCACAAACACATCATAGTTTGATAAGTCTTGTGTATTGCTGCTGTTGCCATAAGTAATGCTCCCGCCCGATGGCAATGTTTCAACCTTGTGGCCAAGTTTTGCCAGTGAAATGCCCCAGGCCGAAATACCGCCAGTCCAATACGTTTCACCCGTTGTGGAAGTTATATTTGATTGTGCAGGCGTTGGCACCCTTTGTGGTGTGCTGTTGTCTTCATCAATCACCCAATCTGCATTGCCTGCAGTTTCGCCTTGGGAAGCATCAAACAAAAACTTTTTTACTGTGCTTATTGCATTAATAGTAAATATTGACGTTGAACTTGTGCCACCGCCGGGCGCTGGCGTAAATACTGTAATATTGGCTGTGCCAGCTGTCGCAATATTAGTTGCAGGAACTATTGCTGTCAATTGTGTGGCACCTGCATAAGTTGTAGTTAATGCGCTGCCATTCCAGTTGATAACAGAACCATTGATAAAATTGCTTCCGTTAGCAGTTAATGTAAATGAATTCCCTCCCGCTGTTGCTGACGAAGGAGATATAGATGTAAGAGACGGAGCAGGGTTTGTTGCAACATTTATTGTAAATACCGCTGCAGCACTTGTGCCACCGCCCGGTGTTGGAGTAAACACAGTAACGTTTGCTGTGCCTGCTGTTGCAATATTTGCTGCAGGAACTGTTGCTGTTAATTGTGTTGGATTCACAAACGTTGTAGTTAATGCAGTTCCATTCCAATTGATAACAGAACCATTTATGAAGTTGCTTCCAGATGCAGTTAGTGTAAATGATGAGCCCCCTGCTGATGCGGAAGAAGGGGAGACTGATGCTAATGCCGGTGCAGGGTTGTCTGCTGTGTAATCATTAATCAATACGTCATCAAAACAAATACGGTTGGTGCCTGCATCTGTTTTTCTTATTTCAAACCTTACTGCTCCTGCAACATTCACGGTGAAACTTGCTGTTTGCAATGTTGTGGTGCTTGTTATAATAGTGCTGCCTGTTTGTGTATAATTTATGCCGCCATCGGTACTGTACCAAAGTTGCCAGGTGCCGTTGGCATCAGCTCCATACTTTGCATGTAAAATACTAACAGTAGAGGCGCCCGCAGTCGCAT
The DNA here is from genome assembly GCA_964426665.1 of uncultured Ferruginibacter sp. Lineage (GTDB taxonomy): Bacteria > Bacteroidota > Bacteroidia > Chitinophagales > Chitinophagaceae > Ferruginibacter. The sequence continues at coordinate 1,219 of CAYRRL010000426.1, forward strand.
CAAATTTCATGGTTAGCTTTCCGCTGTTGCGTACACGGGCGCTTTGTGCTCCGTTCTTTGGGTCGCTGGCGCTATTGCCAAGCAAGGCATCATTCAAATTCCATATGCCTGATATTAAAGTAACATCCGCTGCAGCATAAGCTGTCTTTGTGCCATTCTCAAAATTCTCGCCGGTAGCAGTAGCAGAAGGCACAGAGCCTCTTGCCAAAATAGTAGAAGAAGCTTTTGTGGCAACAAGTTTGTTTGCAGTTGATAGTGCCTCTTTTTCAACAGGCACTTTCTGGCAACCGAAAAAAAGCAAAAATGCAAAAAAGGAGGAAATGGTTTTTCTCATGATAGGTAAGTTTGGAGACAGAAAGGTATTGCAAATTATTTTTAATGGCAAAGCTTTTCTGCACAAATTGCTTTTTTTCTGTGAACAAAAGCACATATATGCAGAAATGCCCCGGCAAAGCCGGGGCATTTTATTATTACTAACCCATTCGCAAGCATTTTTTATTCCACGCAGGGGAACAGAGATTGCAGAGAAGAAAATTGAAATTGCAAAACCTTGCGCTACTCTTAGCTCACCACACAATTCCACTCATGCACATCCACAGCTACGCCAGTCCTTATCAACTCAAGTTCACCCTTTAGTTTATTATGCAAACTTTCGTTTGTATAAGATGGCAATGTGTAATCAATGCCATTTATATGGATTGTTTGTATAGGAGCCACAACCGCAGCCGTGCCTGCGCCAAATGCTTCTGTAATGGTTTTGTTTTTAAAAGCTGCTTCCAACTCGTCAATGCTTACCGGCCTTTCTTCCACAACGATGTTTAAGTCTTTCGCAAGCGTCAATAAGGAATCCCTGGTAACACCATCCAAAATAGAATCAGACAATGGCGGTGTAACTAATTTTCCATTGATAACAAACATCGCATTCATCATGCCGCTCTCTTCAATAAATTTATTTTCTTTTGCGTCTGTCCAGAGCAATTGGTCATATCCTTGTTCCCTTGCAAGCTTGGTAGGATAGTAGGCGCCTCCATAGTTGCCGCCGCATTTTGCGAAGCCAGTACCGCCTTTTGCAGCCCTAACAAAATTGGTTTCCACTTTTACTTTTATCGGGTTGCTGTACAATGCAGGTACTGGCCCGGTGAAAATGATAAAGCGGTACTCATCAGAAATTTTTACGCCAAACTTAGCTTCACTTGCATATATAAATGGGCGTATGTATAATGCTTCGCCGCTTTTGGTTGGCACCCATGCTTTGTCAGTTGCAATTAATTTTGTCAGCCCTTCAATAAAAATTTCTTTTGGCGGCACAGCCATGCACATCCTGTCAAGCGACCTTACAAAACGGTCATAATGTTTTTCCATTCGGAAAATATTGATGCGGCCATCTTTCATTACAAAAGCTTTCATTCCTTCAAACACTGTCTGCCCATAATGCAGCGCCAGTGTTGTTGGGTTCAGTGACAAATTGGAATATGGAACTATCTGTGCTGTTTTCCATGAGCCATTGGCATAGTCGCATACCAGCATGTGGTCGCTTACATACTTGCCAAATTCAAGGTTGTTGAAATCCACTTCTCTCAGTTTAGAGTAAGGGTTCTTGCGTACCGGAATTTCTGTTGTCAGTTCCATATAGTGTGATTTTATTTTAGTTACAATCGTTTTATTTTATCTGCATCGTTGTGTCAGCCGATAGCTATCGGCTCACTTGTGCCGCATTTTCTTTATTCATCTTTTTTCTTAACCACAAAGAGCGCTAAGTTCTACGCAAAGGACACGAAGTTTAGCTTAGTGTTCTTTGTGCTTCCCTTGTTTCCTTTGTGGTTAAAATCAGTATAAACAAACCTGCCCTTGCCCAATCGGCAATACAGAAGCAATCACATCCTGTTTTATTTTTTCGCCATACATTTTTTCAATTGCCCA
>CAYRRL010000427.1:0-3126 GCA_964426665.1 uncultured Ferruginibacter sp.
CTGGTAAAAGCCATTGACTTTGAACTAGCCAAGATGGAAAAGACAGGGCTATACCAATGCCACCTGTCAATTGAAGGCACAGAGGTTTTTTTGAACAACAACACCGAAGTGGTGATATTCCGCATTGTGCAGGAATGCATTAATAATTTTTTGAAACATGCTGGCGGCAACAACCTTGCCATCAATATGGCTTATACGGCAACTGAGCTTTCGCTAACTGTCATTGACAATGGCAAAGGCATTGGCACGGAAAGAGTTGCCACCGGCACGGGCCTGGCCAATATAAAAAAAAGAGCCGCCTTGCTGAATGGCAGCAGCCATATTGAGAGCAGCAGCAACGGCACGCACATCAATATAAAAATCCCCATAAATGAAAATACAAAACAGGCAAACTATTATATTGGCAGATGACCATATACTGTTGAGGGACGCATTGGCCAACCTTATTAATGGCTTCTCCAATTTTAAAGTAACGGGGCTGGCCAGCGATGGCACGGGCGTGCAGGTTGCCATACAGCAAAGTGGCCCGCCGGATATTATTATACTTGACCTGAACATGCCCAACATGGATGGCTATGAAACCACCCAATGGCTGGCGCAAAATTACCCTGATATAAAAATTCTTATCCTCACTATGTACGACAGCGATATAGCATTGATACGCCTGCTGCAGGAAGGCGTAAGGGGTTTTTTAAAAAAAGACATAAACCCCGATGAATTACGTAACGCTTTGGAAACCCTGGTGGAACAGGGTTATTACTATGCCAACAGCACCAGCGGAAAAATTGCCGCCCTATTTAAAAAAAGCAGCAGCGCACAAAGCACCCTCGAAAAAAACACCCTCACTGAAACAGAAATAGCATTTTTAAAACTTGCCAGCAGCGATATGACTTATAAAGAAATTGCCATGCAGCTTGGCCTCAGCACCCGTGTGGTGGATAATTACAGGGAAGCGCTCTTTGAAAAGCTTGGTGTACGCAGCAGGGTGGGGCTGGCTATTTATGCTATTAAGAATGGGATTGTAAATTTCTAAAAAAGGTATTCGTTTCTTGTTGTTTGTTACCGTTTTTTTATTCAGGAAGGTTTTCATTTTAAATATGCCTATAAGTACCTGTTGTTTAAATAATAAGTGCCGCATCTGCTTACACCAAACGAGTAACAACGAACCAGCAACATAATAACGGGAAACGGGATTTAATCTATCAATTTGTTCCTCATCCCATACATTATGAGCCCGCCAATAGTTTTGGCATTCACTTTCATTTTCATGTTCTGCCTGATGGTTTCAATAGTGCGTGGGCTCAGGAAGATGATTTTGGATATTTCCTCAGTGGTTTTGTCTTCGCTTAACAACTTGAGTATTTTAAGTTCTTTTTCATTGAAGTTTACAACAGGCGTGGTGCCATAATGCTGGCGCACGCTTTTGCGCTGCATGAGCTTGCCCATTACGGCTTTGTTCACCAGGTCGTTAAAATAAAAGTCGTCGTTCATGCAGGTAAGGATGGCATTGTATATTTCTTCGGGGTCGGTGGTTTTGGTAAGGTATGCGTTGGCGCCCATTTCCATCATCTTGCTTATCATCTGCTGATCGTCGTACATGGTAAGCACAATTATCTTTACTTCCTCGTATTCTTTCCGCAGTATTTCAATAGCGTTAATGCCGTCTATTTCGGGCATGCGGATGTCCATCAGCAGCACATCGGGTTTTTTGATGCCCATTTTATGCATCAGGTCTTTGCCATTTTCTGCTTCCCATAGCATTTTTAAGTCTGCTTTGCCCGAAAGGGCCATTTTAATGCCGTCACGGAAGATTTTATGGTCGTCGGCTATGGCAATTTTAATAAGGTATTCGGCAGTGTTTGTCATTGCTTCAGCGGCTTCTTGTTTTGGCATGTTTCTACGGTTTAAAATTAGATATTAATGGTTAGCTATTACAATGGCATTTTTATTTAGTTTTCAACAAATCCACATATATATACAATCCAGCGGCGCATTGTTGGGCTTTCAAAGCTTGTGCCAGCAGTGAAGTTTATAGCTACGTAAAACCCCTTAGTATTTCTACCTGCCGTTTATTGCGACTGCCTGTGTGTTGTACTATTGGCCGGGTAAATACCTGCTGCTTAAAAAAGGGCAGTATTGCTCTTTTTGGCCGCCAGGGCCCTTGGTACTTTTGTATTGCTGGCAGGCCGCAGGGTTTTACCTGATAGTTTCGCAAAGCCATCCTTAAGCCCGCTAAAAGCCATTAGCCAAACAGCTAAAGTTTTGATGTTCAAAAGTATTTGCGCCTGCCAGCATTTTTAAAGCCCGTTAAAAGCCATCTTTTTTACTTTGCCATTTACCCCGGGATTACCTCCTTGCCCTCCTGGTTTCCGAATCGTAACATTACTTAGTAAATTTTCAGCAAAGTAAGTAGTAATTTTACTATTTTAGCAAAGTATTTTTACCTCTTTTTACTGGTGGGTATTCTTTCATTTTTGGCTGAAACCCTTTGCAGGAGTGGTTTTGATAGATTTTAAGGGGCATTTTGATTTAGTACCCATTGTTTGAGCCGTGGTTTAAAATGAAGTTTGACATGCGAAACTATCTGTAAACCTCTAAATTTTAAGAAAATGCCAATTGTTACAGTTACGACTGTTGTGATTACATTAGTCAAGATGTTAGCTAAATAATTTTGGCAGTAGCTCATTGTTCAATACATTTGAATTTATATAATTAGCTACTATCAAAATTTATCTTTACATCGTCATTGTATCCGATTTACTGCCTTGTATCTTTTGTTTAATGGGATTAAAGTATCTAAAAGCAAAAGATATAAGGATTTTTTTTGCCTATCTAATTAACCTTGCAATATTCTCTATATCGCTTTTAATCTTAAAAGAAAGTGGTTATAACCCTTATGGAACAAAATTGCAAGTAATTTACCCTGTATTTGAGACTATTTTCATTAGTACATTTTTTTATAATTTACTTCAATCAAAATATAAAGCTTGGGTGGTTTTTGCTGGCGCTGGTTCTTTAATCGCCATTTTTTTAATCACTTTTATTTCTCCTCTTCAAACATTACCATTTCTGCCATTAGCGTTGGAGGAAATTTTCTTTCTTATAGTTATCATGTTTTCATTTTAC
>CAYRRL010000428.1:0-3122 GCA_964426665.1 uncultured Ferruginibacter sp.
GATGTATAAGAGTTGGCGCTGCTTGCACTGAAGGCGATAGGCACCCTTACATTCTGGTCAAGTATATGTGCAAATTCATGCTGAATTGTATGAAACTGCTCGAGTACTCCGGCAGTATCTCTAGCTGCATTGTATCCAGGCATTCCATTTACCCGGAAATTATTTATGTCATACAATACTACTTTCCGGCCGCCTTCTGCTGTACCTAATTTTATGCTGCCATCGCCATTATATGCCGGGCTTCCCACTAATATAAAAAATTTAGGGGCTATATTTTTTAAAAATAGAGAACCTGCCTCGCTTAAGTAGGGATCTATCCATACTTTCTTGATAGCGCTCATTACGGGTATTATCTGTTCTTCTTTTGGGGGTACCAATGTCCTGTTAAGGTCTATTTCCGTCAGGTCCCACTTATACTTTACAGAAATATTATAAGGTTTAGTTAAGCTATCGTATATCCATTTGTCAATTGCCGTAGGCACCCATGTATCGCCGCCCAGGCCAGAAATGTTGTCAAGTGGCGGCAGTGGGTCTTCTTTTCTGCAGGAAACAAAGAGCAATGATGCTGCTAAAATTGTAAATCCAGATTTTATAAGTTTCATGATTGTATTTTTTGAAATTTTAAAATTTAACGGGGATTTTGCGCCAAACCGGCTTGTTTTGATGATTGAGGCAATTGAAGCACTTTGCGCAGGTCTTTAGGTGCTATTACAACTGAATCAATAATTTCTGTAGCTGTCTTTCTGATATAGTGCTTTACAGGAAGGTCGTACCTTAATATATCAAACCACCTCATGCCTTCATGCACATAGTCCATCCTTTTGTAATAAAGGATTGCCTGTAACACACTGGGCAGTTTTTTTGTTGATTCTTCGCCAGTTAACTGAGGGAACACAGTATTGATTTTTGTTTCGTTGATGTTGTGTGTGGTGGCACTATAGTTTGAAATGCGCTTGCTGGCAAAGATGTTGAGCAATGCTATGGAGCCGGCGATATCGCCTGTGTAGTATAAAGCTTCAGCATGGCTGAACAACACTTCTTCTGCAGCAAACAGTGGTACCATTACATAAGGCTGGCCAAAGTTGGCGTCAACAGTTTCCCTTACAAAATACTCGTCAATTTTAGGCATCAACTGGTGCGAGCCTGATGCAATGCTGTACCTTTTATAAGCAGTAGTGCCCCCGGTTAAAATATCAGTGGCAGGGTATATTTCCCTTGACTTTAATAAAGTAACACCCCAGCGGGCAGTATAATAGTTCCTTGACCATACAGAACTTGTTTCAACCAGCAATAAATTAGCAGATTCTGTGCTTCTTGCATATACTTTAAACAATTCTGTTACATCAGTAATAGAATTATATGGGCTTGTAGGGTCGTTCATGCCACGCAAGAAAGAAGCATAATTTCCGCCAGGTATTGCCTTGCCTGCATACTCAATCACCTTTGCCCAGTTTTTCTGGAATAAATAAAAGCGTGTGGCAAATGCTGCCGCCGCTGCCACATTAAAGTGGAACTTTGGTATGTTGTATGCTTTGTCTTCCAGCAGTGGCATGCCTTCATCCAGGTCTTTTTTTATCATATCATATACATACTGCACAGTTTTTCTTTCATATTGCTTTATCACCACATTTTCTGGCACAGTTACATAAGGTATGCCCGGGTCGGTAGCTGCTGTTGCCTGGTCATAGAATTTACTGAAAAAGTTAACCAGTAAGAAATGAGAAAATGCCCTGCATACAAGCGCTTCGCCCTTTTGGTTTTTGTATTCTTCGGGGTTAGCCACCTTGCTGATGGTTTCCAAAGCCTGGTTGGCTGCAGCAATAGAGGTGTAACAGGCATACCAAAAAGCTTCTGGCGAATCCTGTTGGTTTTCTTTTGTGTCCCTGAAATGGTAAATATCATTCAGCAACCCATCTGTATTGAGGTTGTCTGCAATGTCATCCACATTGTCAGACATTGTTTCTGCAAATGCCTGGTAATTGGATTGGGGGTAAGCCGTGCCCAGCAACTGAGAGACTTTTTCTGGGGTATTGATTTTTGCCCTGTTGTCAGGTTCCTTGTCAAGGAATTTATTGCACCCTGATAAAGCCACCAGCACCAGGCAACAGGGGATGTATAATAATTTATTTTTCATAATCGTAGTTTTAATTGTAATTAAAAACCTGCTTTTACAGAAAGCGTAAATTGTTTTTGTATTGGCTGTGCCACGCCACCTGTATTAAAAAATTCAGGGTCCTGGCCTTTTAGTTTTTTATCAGAATAAATCAGCCAGGGGTTATTTGAAACCGCTGTAACAGACAATGAATTCATACCCCATTTTTTTACCAATGAAGGCCTGAGGTTATAAGTGAGCGATATTGTTTTGAGCCTTACAAATGCCCCAGAAGCAATCCTTGCTGAGGAATAATTATACGTATTGAAAGGCTCCCTGCCATCCCGGCTTACCAAATATGCTTCATAAAGGTATAACAGCGATGGTATATTAGTCAGTTTTTCATCGCCGGGCATTTCCCATCTGTCCAAAAACTCTCTTGGCAAAGCATCATAATCAGAATAGCCTGTTCTGAAGGCAGGATAAAGCCTTATTTTATTGCCGCCCTGGTAAGTAAGGAATATATTTAATGAGAAATCTTTGTATGTAAATGTATTGGAAATACCGCCTGTGTATTTGGGGTCTACCTGGCCATCATACCTTACAAGGTTTGTATTTTGGTCCTGGAAATAAACATCCGGCCCTATAGAGTCTTTTAAATAATTAGGGTCTGTCGGGTCTTTTGTTGCATACTGCCCTACTATAAATTGCGGAATGCCATTTGTTGGGTTCAGGCCTGCAAATGGTATAGAGAATAAGCCATTTACAGCGTACCCTTCTAAATTGCCCCCCTGCGCCTGGATAAGATTGAAAAGTATAGGCTCATTTTTGGCATTCGTGATTTTTGTTTCATTAAAGCCAAACGTAAAGTTTACTTTCCAGTTCCAGTCTTTTTTCTTTATTACTGTTCCACCTAACACAAAGTCCCAGCCATTGGAAGTTAATGTGGCATAGTTGGCTGCTTTGTATGCTTCGCCACCAATGCCGGGTGTCCTGATGATGCTTATAAGGTCAAAGCTTTTCCTGCTAT
>CAYRRL010000429.1:0-676 GCA_964426665.1 uncultured Ferruginibacter sp.
ATGGTATGCAACAGGCTTTTCCATAGGCAACAAAGGGTATATTGGCATGGGGCAAATTTCTTTGTCCCGCCCTGATGCCACTGGCGACTCAAGTGTTAAAGACTTCTGGGAATATAACCCTTTGACGAATGCGTGGTTGCAAAAAGCAGATTTTGGGGGTGTGCAAAGGCAACGTGCTGCCGGTTTTTCCCTCGGCAGCAAGGGCTACGCTGGCATCGGTGAAAGTTATTTTTCTATAAACGGCTTTTCATCATTTACCAGTAGAAAAGATTTTTGGCAATATAACCCTGCTGCCGACAATTGGGTGCAAAAAGCCACTTTCCCAACGTTTAGCAACCCACCCACCAGTTTTTCTATCGGCAACAGGGGGTATGTGTACGCGGTACGTGGCGATAAATGGTTTTGGGAATATATGGATGATAATACAAGCGGCTTTGTGTATTCCCCCGGTATTATAAGCACAGGTGCTGGCAATATTATAAGCGATGGCGCATGGGCTATACAGAACAATAATATTTATACAGCCAACAATGGCAATGTGGGTATTGGTATTACCCCACCGAGGGCAAAGTTGCACGTAAGCAATGGAGCCTTGCTGGTGGATAATTGCCAGGCAACACATTCACAGGGCGCCTATATTGAATGGAATAAAGACTTTAGCGGAGGCAAAACTTAC
>CAYRRL010000429.1:686-3120 GCA_964426665.1 uncultured Ferruginibacter sp.
CTTGCGCCGAAGATGGAAGCGGCGACGGTCCACTTCCCCGTCGGCGTGCACACGATCTGGCACACGCATTCGCTGGGTCAGACGCTGATCATCATGTCGGGCGTGGGCTGGGTGCAGGCGGAATAGTTTTGGGAGAAGTGGACAACAACAACAATGTAATAATTAATTGCACCCTCGATGCAGGTGGCAGCCTTACATTGAGGGGAAACCACTTGTCGGCAAGCGATGCAAGGATGAAAACCAACATCGCCCGTATTGCAAACCCCATGGATATTTTGCTGCTACACGGCTGCAACTACCACTGGAAAGACAGCAGCAAAGACAGCACCCTGCAAACAGGAGTACTGGCACAGGAGGTGCAAAAAGTATTTCCTAACCTGGTAAGGGAAAATACGAAAGGCGAACTAAGCGTAAACTACCAGGGCCTGATACCCGTAATAATAGAAGCAATGAAAAACGAAGACAAAAAAATAAAAGAAGAGATTGGTGCGCTAAAGGCATCACACACTGCTATCAGGCAGGATATAGATAATATTAAAAAGCGGCTGGGCATGTTGCCAGCGCAAAAATAATAGCCGCCCACCAATCAGCTAAACAATCAATAACCACATGCATAAACTGTTTTTCAGCCTGTTGCTATGCCCTGCTTTGTCATTTGCCCAGCACAAGCTAACAGCCATGCATAATACTGATTCGCTGAAAAGGGCAATGGCGAGGCAGAAAGCCGAAAACAGAAAACAGGCAGCCAAAACCCAGTTTCAATATTTCGTTGTCAGGGCAGAGAATAACACTTTCGGTTACGATATTTATGCAGATGGCAATTTATATATCCACCAATACAGCATACCTGCAGTTGGCACCAATAAAGGATTTGCAGATACGGCTGCTGCGGGCGCCACTGCCCGTTTAGTGATAAAAAAAATACAACAGGGCGAATCGCCCCCTTCGGTCACTATTGAAGAACTTAAGAAAATAAAAGCCCTGTAGTCCCTGCATAAAGCGGCACCTAGCTCCGCCATGGTTCGTGGCACACCACAACTGTTCGGAAGATTATTCACAATCATATTTGGATTGTGCAAAACTTAGATTGGGTTTGGCCGCTATATCCCAACGTTTTCTCTTTCCCGTTGCTTTGTGAGATAGCAAGGTTGCTGGGGAATATAATGCAAATCGCATTTACTTATTTGACACAAAGTCCTGAGCTCTGCTTATGGCTCATTGAGGGACGTTGCTGGGAAACTTATAATTTATAGAATGGCTGCAGGAAAAGGTTACGGGAATAAGATCCTCACTTGTGATAAAAAAAGATAAACCCATCTTCATTGGCAGGCTGGTATTTTTCATCTACATGTTTATTTTCATCTTTTGGTACCCATACAATGTAAAAAACACCGTATTCAGCAATGATGTAAGCCTTCCATTGAGCAGCCACTTCATCAGGAACATCTTTAGGGGCAAGGTTTAATATCATGCCCATTTTTTCAATCAGCACTTCGTCTTTAAGCGCCAGTTTCAATTCCGGGAAAGCGTATTGGTAAGATTGCTGCCCCCAGTACGTGTCATAAACCTTATTAAAATTTTCAATTTTAAACGCTTTGTTCCTGGGCGCAGCGGCACTGATTCCCTTGCTGGAAAGCAGCTTCTGTTTGGGGTATGACAGTTTGATATTGTAAAAAAATATTTCTGCATCGCTGGCATCCATCAAATAACCTGTGTAGCTGCCATCGCCATACCGCATAAGATACCTGCCTGCTTTAAAGGTTTTGCCCACCAGCTCTGACTTGCTGCTGTAATATTTGTCTTCGGGTGCAATATCGTTTACCACAACAAGCGAACCCGGTGCCACCATTTTTTCTTTCACCAGTTTTTCTTTCAGCTTCATCACCGCATTCACATTCTCATAAATAACCGGCAATGGCTCATCAGTAACATTGCCAATAAAAGTGCGGTCGCTGTAGCCGGAAGCAATCATCAGGTATTTGCCTTTATTGTTTACCTGGCTTACTGCTAAAGAATACCGCTGGTCAAGCGCTAAAATTTTTGAATCATTTCTTAACACGCCGTCCATTACCACCGCAGCATAAATATTCTTTGAGTATGTTTCTCCTTTCTTCCACGGTTCCATCGAAAAAAGAATCATGTTTTCTCCAGAAGCATCGCTGATGATGGTGGAGCCATACATAAAATATTTATCCGATTCGGCATAAGGATCCTTTTCAAAAAGCTTTGCCGTGTACACTTTTACGTTTCGCTGCACCAGGCTTTCTTTGTCAAGCAGCTTATAACCGAATTCAACTTCACTATACATTTGCCTGCAATAAAAAAGTTTGATATTATTTACTTCCAGTTTCATTGATGGAATAATGGCGCCTTCATAAAGGTCATAATAACCCTGGCTTGTTTGCACTTCATAGTTACTGTTCATCTTCCAAAG
>CAYRRL010000430.1:0-3114 GCA_964426665.1 uncultured Ferruginibacter sp.
TATTCATCCCCGGCATTGCTTTTAAAAGTAATGGCGCTACCGGCAGTGTAGGATAAATAATGGGTTGTATCATTGTAAAGGATGCTGCGTATCACTACGTTAAAATCGAAGTTGCCGTTTGGCTTTACATACCCAAGAGCACCAGAAAAAAGCCCTCTTTGTGGTTGTTCATATTTTTCAATCAATTCCATCACTCTTTTTTTGGGTGCCCCGGTCATAGAGCCCATGGGGAACGTTGCTTTGATTATATCAACCCAATGAGTAGTATTGTCAACCATCCCCTCAATAGTGCTTATCATTTGATGCACCTGCGGAAAGCTGTATATGCCATGTAATTCGCTTACGGAAACAGAACCTTTAATACAAACCTTGCTTAAGTCGTTCCTCACAAGGTCAACCACCATGGTATTTTCACTCTTTTCTTTTTCGCTTTCTATTAAGTATTTTTTGCCGGCCCGGTCATTCGTTTCATTGCTCAAATCCCTTTTGCTGGTGCCTTTTATTGGTTGCGAAATAATTTTGCTGCCTTTTTTTTGCAAGTACCTTTCTGGGCTTGCGCAGATGCAGTATTTGTCATGCACCTTATACAATGCAGAAAAGGGATTAGGCGAAAATGAAGACAATTCTGAATAAGCATGCAACGGGGCGATGCTGGCATTGTATCCAAAAAATTCCTGGCAAAAATTGATTTCATAGCAATCGCCCCTTGCAATATGAGCTTTTAGTTTTTCAACCGTGCTGAGGTATTCATGCTTTTGGATGCGGCTTTGTATTTCAATTTTTTTACTGGTTGCAGCACAGTTTTGCGGGGTAAATGACGCTATGGCTGAGAAAATTTTTTCAGGTGCAGCATCTGAATGAATAGTTAGCTTGTCTTTTGATAATTCCAACACAGCATCCGGTTCAAAAAAAAATAAATCCGGGAAACCAATGCCATCATTACGGGAAGAATGCAATTGCTCTATTTCGTTTTTTAAATCGTAGCCAAAGTGCCCAAACAGCCAGCTTTGTTTTTCGTTGCAGAATTGCTTTAGTTTTTCAAAAGCATTGCCGGCTTGTGCAGTAATGCTTCTTTTGCTGCCGGCGGCAAGCAGGCATTCAAATGCTGGTTTTTCAAGCCCGTTGCCTATTGGCTGGTAATGGTGGTTGTCAAGCAAACAAAAAATGCTGAACAGGTTGGCCCAATTCAGCATTTTTGTTTTTAATTCTGTAAAGTTATTTACGGCAAAATCAGCAGTATGTTTCAAAATAAAAGTCTCGCCGCCTTTACTGGCTTAAATAAAATTGTTTAAAAATCATCGTCATCGTCATCATAGCCGCCGCCTCCGCCATCGTCAAAGCCAAGATCTTTGAAGTCGTCGTCCATTTTAAAATCATCGTCATCATCCTTCGACGATTTTTTGCTGGCAGATTTTTTAGCTTTTGATTTAGGCAAATCAAATTCATCAAAATCGGGGTCCCAGTTGTCGTCATCTTCTTCTGATTTTCCCCAATCATCCTCCACTTCTACATCGTCATCATCGTCGTCGTCATCGTCTTTGCTTTTTTTAGCACTGGCTTTCCCTTTCTTTACTGGTTTTTCCTCTTCTTCCAAATCGTCATCATCCTCTTCTTCTAACTCTTTTTTTGGTTTTGAAGATGTTTTTGCAGAAGGTTTTTTTGCCTCGCCGCCTGCCTTTGGTGCTGTCTTTTTTTCTTTGGTTGGTTTTGCCGCCATAACAAACAATTATGCTGTAAAATTTCTTAGAGATTTTTAATTAGCCAAATAATTTACGTTTTTTTTTGTGGCATTTTTTAGGCAGAAATTATCTGCTCCCTTCCCGGGCCATTGCTGATATATTTTACAGGTACTTTCAAATAATTGTTTATATGGCTAACATACTCTTTTGTTTTTGCAGGCAATTTTTCATAGGTATTTATTGCAGATATATTTGTTTTCCAGCCGTCAAAGCTTTCGTATACTGGCTCTATTGCCATTTTGTTCATTTGAAAAGGCACCTGGTTTGTTTCTTCGCCATTAATTTTATACCCGGTGCAAACTTTCAACTCTTCAATGTCATCCAGAATATCTGTTTTTGTCATGATGATTTGTGTAACGCCGTTAACCATACAAGCCATATTCAAAGCTACTAAATCAATCCAGCCACATCGTCTTGGCCGCCCTGTTGTGGCGCCAAATTCGCTGCCGGTTGTTCTTATTAATTCTCCCATTTCGTCGTTCAGTTCAGTAGGGAACGGGCCGCTGCCCACTCTGGTGCAATAGGCTTTTGAAACGCCAAGCACTTCTTTTATTTTTTGTGGGGCAATGCCCAGCCCTGTGCATACGCCGGCAGAAATGGTATTGCTGCTTGTAACAAAGGGGAAAGTGCCAAAATCTACGTCAAGCATGCTGCCTTGTGCTCCTTCAGCCAATATTTTTTTGCCCTGCTGTATTTTGTCATTTATAAAATATTCGCCGTTTACAATATTGAAGCTTCTTAATTCTTCCACTGCTTCAAAAAACTCGTCTTCCCAGCTGCTTATATCTTCCTGGAAATTATAATTATCAAGAAGGCGCTGGTGTTTCAGGCGGAGTTTAATGTATTGCGATGTAAAGCTTTTATCAAGCAAGTCGCCGACACGCAGGCCATTACGGCCCGTCTTGTCCATATAAGCAGGGCCAATCCCTTTTAGTGTGGAGCCAATTTTATCATTGCCTTTTGCAATTTCGCTCGCTTTATCAAGCGCCCTGTGCGTGGGCAATATCAGGTGTGTGCGTTCGCTTATAAAAAGGTTCTTTTTGTAATCAACCCCCATGGCAGCAACTTTAACGCATTCCTTTTGCAAGGTAACAGCATCAAGCACCACGCCATTGCCAATCAAATTTATTTTGCCTGGATGGAATATGCCGCTGGGTATTTGGTGGAGCACTACTTTTTGGCCATTTACATACAACGTGTGCCCGGCGTTTGGGCCGCCCTGAAAGCGGGCCACTACATCATATTTGGGTGCGAAGTAATCTACAATTTTGCCTTTTCCTTCATCGCCCCACTGAAGCCCTAAAATAACATCAACCATTGGTGCTAAAAATTTTTTATTATTCAAAAATAACCGGGCGTAAAAATAGAGTGAATT
>CAYRRL010000431.1:0-3094 GCA_964426665.1 uncultured Ferruginibacter sp.
GAAGGCGGAACAATGCGAACTGCCATGAAGAAAGAAGGAGAGGAGTATGTTGCAAGGCTGGATATCAGCTCAGGGAAAACTATCAACTACGGTTTTTTGTTTAATAAAAAAACCGGGCCATTTGGCAAAATAGCCAGCTACTGGGACATGAATGAAAATGCGGGGGGGAAAGGTTACATTATTGCATCGGGCGGAAAAGAAAAAGCCTTGAAAATAGTGGATACCAATAAGCTTGAGATGAGGGGGCGCCTTTCATTAACAAGTTTGGGGCTTGGGCTAATGCTGGTGTTTGGCCTTGGGGCACTGGCTTTATTTGTATTGAGAAAATATAATGTAAAAAAAATAGGCCCTGCCGACGGTAAAGCCGCATACTTTGCCGGTTTGTCTGCTGCTTTTTTTTGTGCTTTGTTTTTTATAAGGGCACAAACAGCAGGTTTGCTGTATGCATTTTTGCTGGAGCCGCTGAATGCCTTGGCACAAATGTTTGCAGCAGCATGGGGCGATATAAAATATGCAGGTATTCTGTTTGGGTTCTTTGGCCTGTTGTTTTTGCTTTTTAAAAAGGCGGGGAAGTTTGTTCTTGTTCTATACACCCTGTTTGTTTTTTTATCTGTTGTTGCATCCCTTGCCAATATTCAAGTGCTGCAATTGCTGGGCAGGCCCTTCAATTACCAATGGCTTTATTATTCTGATTTTTTGCAGAGCACTGATGCATCGCTTGCAATGGCGGCCAGTGTTTCTATGCCTTTTGTTTCAGGCTTTTTGCTGATGCTGCTGGCTGCAATTGCGATGTTTTGTTTTTTTAAACAGGTTTATTTGCAAAGGCGGTTTGCTATTTTGTTATTGCTGCCACTGTTGTTTATTGCTTGCCTGCTGGCGCATCCCGGCAACAACGTTCCGCCGCTTAAAGCTGCCAATCCGGTATTGTTTTTTATAGAATCTGTTATGAATGCCGATGCATTGCCGGCAATTGACAAAAGCCATGCCGGCAAAAGCGACTTCGACAAAAAAAATATTGACAGCCTTCCCGCAGCTTATGCAGCGCTTTTTAAGCAAAATAAAATTAAGAATGTTGTATTTGTCGTATTGGAGTCAACGCCGTGGGAATATGTTGCGCCATACGACACCGTGTTCGGGGCAACGCCTTTTTTGCATTCCATAAAAAGCAATGCCGCTGTTTTCGGCAATGTATATGCCCATATCCCTTCCACCAACAAATCAATGTTTTCATTTTTGTGTGGGGCTTGCCCCGAAATTTCATTTAAAAGCCTGACAGTTGAAAACCCGGCCATTAATTTCCCATCCATTCCATCCGAATTGAAAAAGCATGGCTATAGAACAGCATTTTTTAATTCTGGCGACAACCGGTATCAAAATGCCGAAGGCTTTTTAAAGAGCCGCGGCTTCGACAGCATTAGCGATTTCCGGAACGGGCGCTGTGGCATAAAAGCTTTCCATGACAAGCGCTATTCAAAAGAAAACCTGGACGGTGTGGATGACTCATGCCTTTCCGCTAAGCTGTTTGACTGGATTGGAACAGACACAGCGCAGCCATTTTTTGCTATGCTGTGGACTTTCCAAACACATTACCCATATTTTACTGCTGGTGCTGAAAAGAATTACTATACAGGCAACCCGCTGCTTGAAAAATACTTGAACGCATTGCAACGTGCGGATGAAGCCATTAAGCAAATAGCCGATGGGCTTAAAGAGCGTGGCTTGCTTGAGCAAACATTAATTGTGGTGTGCGGCGACCATGGCGAGGCTTTTGGGAGGCACAACCAAACAGCACATGCCTCTGCCATTTACGAAGAAAACCTGCATGTGCCTTTGTTGTTTATCAATCCATTGCTTTTTACAGGCCAAAGGCTTGATAACATTGGCGCCATCAGCGATATTGCCCCCACAATTTTTTCAGTGCTGGGCAAAGTTGCGCCGAATGAATGGCAGGGAGAAAATTTATTCAGCGACAACAGAAGGGAAAGGGCTTATTTTTTCAATCCATATGCCGGTTACCTGTTTGGCATGAGGGAAGGCCAGTACAAGTTTATTTATAATGCCGCACAAAATACCAGCCAGTTGTACAATCTGTCAACTGACCCACATGAAACAACTGATATATCAAACGAAAACGAAGCTTATGTGAAAGAAGCAACAGGGCGTGTGCATGCATGGATGTATTACCAGGCAAAACACTTTGATAATATTGCAAAAACAAAAACAGCCAAATAGAGCATAAATGAAAAGAACTGTAAAACTGTTAGTTGCCTTTGTTGCTATTGCTGCAGCAGTGTATGTGGGCTATAAATTTTTTTATAAAAAGAACATTAAGGAAGAAGCAGTGGAACGCACTGCAGAGCCTTTGCTGGCTTTGTACGACAGGCACGGCAATGCTACCGCTGCACAATATGCAGGCTGCAAACATATCGCTGTTAAATGGGCGACAACAGGCAACCGAAAATACGAAACGGCATTAATGCAATTGATAGCAACAAAGAGCCCTGTTTTGATAACAGTGGAAACATGGCAAACGGAAAAATTCGTAAAACAAAATATACTTGAAGCCATTGCCGCAGGCGATTATGACGAAAAAATTATAAGCTTCGCCAAAATACTGGCACAGCAAAAGCAAACAGTAATGCTTAGGCTAAACCCTGAAATGGAAGTGTATGTGGATGTGTACCCATGGCAAAAGCAGGCCCCAACTGTTTATGCAAAAGCATTCAACCATTTTGCCTCATTGATAAAAAAAGAAGCGCCTTCAGTAAAAATGGTGTGGGCGCCTGCCGGTTACCCAGGCACAGAAGAATACTGGCCCGGTGCCAAATGGGTTGACATGGTATCGGTAACGCTGAAGGGGAGGAGCGAAATGCTTACTACTAATTATCCCGAAGAAAAATCATTGCAGCAACTCATCTTCCGAAAGCTGCACCGGGCACGTTTTTTCGACAAACCTGTTTTGCTGATAGGCTCAGATAAATTGACAGCAAAAGATTTTGAGAGGCAGGGTTTTGATGCAGCAACAAAATATATTGAGGAAAATAAAGTTATCGAATTTATAGATACCGGTGCTGCAGATGATACTTCGCATGTA
>CAYRRL010000432.1:0-3094 GCA_964426665.1 uncultured Ferruginibacter sp.
ATGAACAAAGTATGGTTGATGATTTGAATTTTATCTGTGTATTTGGAAATAGTTTTCCCCATAATTTTTTCCCATACATCTTCTATTTGCATGGCCTGTATGCCGCCTTTAAGCCGGCTCTTTTTCAAAAATTGTTGTATAGCGTCCTGAATTGAATATTCGCTCATTTGAGGTTAGGTTGCAGGGCTAAAGTTAGCCTTGTTTTGAATAAAATTGCGTGCATTTAATTTCCCGCCGGTCTTCAAAGGGCAAATAAAGCAGAACACTAAAACCTTTAAAAAGCAAAAACCGTATTTATTGTATGTGGCAAACCGCATTACAAAGGCAAATGAGTAAAGCGGGTTAAAAAATATTTACTGCTAAAGCAGTTTATTTTTCAAATACAAGCCAATAAATCCAATGGTGCTAATTGCTTCGCCTGATTTTGGTGATTATTATTTAAAATTTCGCAAAACTATCCCTAATTTTGGGCACTTAGTATAAATACTATTTATAAAAATCAGGAACTAATGAAAAATTACTTGAAACCGTTGGTTGCGATGTTTTTGGTGGCTTCTTTATTTGCCTTAATGCCTTCTATTTGTTTTGGACAACTTGGCGACCCTGCTGGCGACCCGGATGCGCCTATTGATGGCGGCGTTGGTATTTTGCTTGCCGCAGGTATTGGGTATGGTATAAAAAAGTACAGGGAGGCTGGCAAACCTAAGACAGATTTATAAGCCATGGTTTTTTAGTTTTACAGCCTGAGCAAACCGGTTGAAAAAATTGCTATTGCCTTTTTAAATATTTTTTTACAAGCCTGCCCTACCGAGGTAACCAAATGATAAAGTCCCCAAACCAAAAGAAACATCCTCTTTTTGCAGGTTTGTTTTCAATATGCTGTTGCCTGTCTCTTATATTGCTTCACTCTTCCTGTGCCGTAATCAGGCCCAGCAGTTACTTTCGTGACTTGAAAAGGGACACCTTGCTGCAGGTGCCTCCACGCCTCAGCGATGACCTGAAAATAAAAACCGGGGATATACTGGCTATAAATGTTTCCAGTTTAAATAAGGAAGAAGATCAACTGTACAATGCTGAAGCTTCGGGGTACGAGGTTAGCACCGAGGGGACAATACATATCCACCGGCTGGGCAAGTTGCAAGTATCAGGCCTTACCCGCAAGCAAGCCAAGCAAAAAATTGAAGAAGGGCTTTCCCCTTATTTAAAAGACCCATTAGTAAATGTCAGGTTTACAAACCATTTTGTTACGCTGATGGGTGATGTGGGAACCCCTAAAGTGCTGCCAATGCCAGAAGAAAGTATTTCTATAATTGATGTGTTGGCACAAGGCGGAGGGCTTACGCAAACAATCTTGCTTTCTGATGTTATGGTGATACGTGACAGCAGCAATACGCACAAGCATGTTAAACATCTGAACCTTGAGGATACATCTGTTTTTGCATCAAACTACTTTTACCTGCAGCCAAATGATGTTGTTGTTCTTAATTCAAATGAGAAGGCAATTATGGAAGAAAAGCGGCGTACTTCGAACCAACAGATAATTTCCTTAACAATACAGGCAGTTACCATTGGGTTAGTTATTTATCAGGCTTTTTTTAAAAAACAGTAGTGGCAATTATAATATGAACGAGCAGGAATTTTATAAAGAAAAAACTGAAGTAAACGTATTTATACAGGTACTGCAGAAATACTTGCCGTTTTGGCCCCTGTTTGCCCTCACCATACCAATAGCTTTAGGTGTTTCCTTTATATATCTGCGTTCGCAAATACCCATATACGTTGCTACAGCAAAAGTGCTGCTAAAAGACCCCAACAAAGGGAGCAGCGACTCAAAAGTGCTTGACGCTTTGAATATTTTCAGCGACAAGAAAATAGTGGACAACGAAATTATAGTGCTAAAGTCGTCTGATATTATTAAGCAGGTGTCTGATTCGCTTGACCTGTACGCAACTGTATATAACCAGGGCAAAGTGAAACTTGAAGAACTGTACGGGGCCAATTCGCCGTTAAAATTTGTGGCGGTAAACAAAGACAGCGTTACAAACTCCGGCACTTATTATTTTAAAGTTGATTGGGTAAGGCGGATTGTTGAAATTGAAAATAAAAAAATCCCTTTTAATGCTACCGTGAACCTTGGTGGCTGCGACTATTTTTTTGAAATTAACGAGCAGTATAATAAAACAGTTACTGGCAAAAATTATTTTGTACGCATACGCCCTTCCGTTGCCGTGGCTGGCGAAATAGCCGGCCCTTTAAAAGTTGTGCCTATTTCAAATGCCTCTACTGTGCTGGATGTGAAGCTTGAGGGGCCGGAGCCATATAAAGCCAGGGCTGTGCTTGCGAAGCTGTTCCAGATTTATAATGCCGAAGGGATTGAGGTGAAGAACGAGATAGCAAAGAAAACACTCAACTTTATTGATGACAGGCTGCGGTATATTTTAAAGCAGCTTGACAGCGTGGACCGGAATATTGAGCAGTATAAAACCAGGGAATCGGTATACGGCCTGAGCGCTGAAGGGCAGGCTTATTTTGAAAAAATTAAGGATGCTGAAGGGAGAAGGGAGGTGGCCAGCCTCCAGATGTCGATACTTGACCAAATAAAAGATTACGTCCAAAGCAAAGGGGGGAAACCCGGCACTGTGCCCGCCACCAATATGGTGGAAGACAAAATTTTAAGCGACCTGCTTACCCAGCTTTATGCAACCGAATTTGAGCAAGACAAGATAAAAGCTATTACTGGCGAAAAAAGCGAAAAGTACCAACTGGCCAAAGAGAAAATAAGCAGGTTAAAAAAAGACATACTTGAAAACCTGTCTAATATCCGTGCCGGCATTATGACTGAAATGCAGCGTTTCAGCAGTGAAATAAATGCTAATTCTGCGCTTTTGACTTCGCTGCCAGGCAAAGAGAGAAGGCTGATAGAAATTAGCCGTGAGCAATCTATCAAAAACAATATTTACAGTTACCTCCTTCAAAAAAGGGAGGAGACTGCTATTTCATCAGCCTCTACATCGTCTGACTTAAGGGTGTTGGAAGCGCCTACTTCCTATGGCCCTATCAGGCCAGTATCAAAAGATTATTACCTCACAGGTTT
>CAYRRL010000433.1:0-3090 GCA_964426665.1 uncultured Ferruginibacter sp.
TGCTGCCAGAGTCAACTTTTTTATTAACCGCCTCTTTTGCTTTGTCTTTTAATTTTTTTAAAAACTGTGCATTAGATTGTTGTGCAGCCAGCAAACTGCAGATTGCCAGCAGAAAAATTGTCTTTTTCATTTCTGTAAAATTTTTTGCGTAAAAAAAGGGCCGGCAGTTTTTCAGCGATAGATAAATGGATGCTACAAGATACATTTTTTAAACTGGAATTTAAAGCGGTATCTTATAAAATAAAAACTCCCCTTTGGCACAGGGGAGTTTATTATGAAATTGATAAAGCAGTTTATGGAAAGATGCCCAACTCAGCATAGCTTGTAGCTACTTTATTAATAGCGCTTACATAAGCCGCAGTACGCATGTCTGGAATCGCAGGGTTTTTATTCCATATATCCATAATTTCCCTTGTAGCGCTTATCATAGTTTCTTCCAGCCCGCTATGCACCAATTCCTGTTCATCGGCGCCATGCACAATAGAAGCTTTTTCTTTGTCGCCTACAGATTTGCCCGTCATGGTTTCCATTTGCTTTAATATCTGCATGTTCATGTTTTCGTTAAAGCGTTTTTCCATGCGGCCATAGCGAACGTGGCTCAGGTTTTTCAGCCATTCAAAATAGCTAACGGTAACGCCGCCGGCATTCAGGTACATATCCGGCACGCACAAAATACCTTTTTGTGCAAACACCTCATCGGCTTCAGGCGTGCAGGGCCCATTGGCCGCTTCGCCAATAATTTTTGCTTTTACCCTTGGTGCATTTTCCCCATTGATAACATTTTCCAATGCCGCAGGGATTAAAATGTCGCATTCCAGTTCCAGCGCATCCGTTGTTTTTGCAAGGTTTGTTGCGCCCGGGAAACCAGTAACGTTGCCTGTTTTTATTTTGTGCTGGAACACTTCTTCTTCATTCAATCCATCAGCATTAAAAATGGCTCCATTGTGCTCAGCAATAGCAATTACTTTAGCGCCGCCTTCACGGAAAAACTTAGCAGAGTGGTAGCCCACATTGCCCAAACCTTGCACAACAACTGTTTTCCCTTCAATACCTGTTGGCAAGCCCAGTTTTTTCATTACATCCGGCATGCTGCATACTTCACGAATGCCAAAGAAAACACCAAGGCCTGTTGCTTCCTTGCGGCCACGAACGCCGCCTTGTGTAATGGGCTTGCCTGTTACGCAGCCTGCAGCATCAATTTCGCCTGGCTTTAGCGATGCATACGTATCCACTATCCACGCCATTTCTTTTTCGCCTGTTCCATAATCCGGTGCAGGAACGTCGATGCCCGGGCCGATAAAATTTTTCTTTACTAATTCAGAAGTATAACGGCGTGTGATTTTTTCCAGTTCGTACACACTGTATTTGTGTGGGTTTATTTTAATGCCGCCTTTGCCGCCCCCAAATGGCACATTCACAATAGCGCATTTATAAGTCATCAATGATGCAAGCGCCATTACTTCGTCCTGGTTTACTTCGTCGCTAAAGCGGATACCGCCTTTGCATGGGCTTTTGTGCTGGCTGTGCTGCACACGGTAGGCCTCAATTACTTCAATAGTGCCGTTGTCCCTCTTTACCGGGAACCGCATTTGATACACACTGTTGCAGGCTTTAATTTGTTCAAGGATGCCCGGGTCCCATTTGGTGAATTTGGCTGCTTTGTCAAAGCTCATTTCAACGGCATGAAAAAAGCTGTACTGGTTGTTTGCTGACATAACTTTTTTGTTTAATTAAGCAATCGTTTTTTTGTTAAATAGCCACTGGCAAGAAGCTATGTTTATTTTAGATGTAGTATTTACTATTTAATATTGATGATGGGCTTTTAAATAATGGTTTATTTATGATTGGCCCCGATAGCTTTCGGGATGATTTGCCATTTTGGTTTCTTGGCACCTTTCTCCTTCGGCCCCTTAGCCCTCCTTTTCAATCCTGCCCACTTTTCTGTCCACACGCCAAACATAAATGAACAAGCCAACCAGGATTGTAAAGCATACCGCCACTACTATATATATTTTCCCATTGCTTCTCATCATATCTGCCATCTCAACAGGTTTGTTGTTTTCAGTTAAAACCGTTACTGCTTTTTTGCCTGCGATATTTATTGTGTCGGAAATGCCTGCTTTTTTTTCCTGTGCAAATAAAAATGAAGCATTAAGCAATATCCCTAAAAGCAAAAATATTTTTATAATGGCCTTCATCAATTTTAGTTTTTTGTTGCTGGCAGCAGCAATGATTTATCCTGTAATAATTGTATTCTTATTCTTAAAGTTGCAATCCATACACCCAGCAAAGACCATCCAATTACAGCAGGGTAGAAAACCATTCTTAAGCGGCTGTCGATGTCTTTAAAATTCAGGGCGGGGTTGCCGCCTTCGCCGCCTTTGCCACCAGGGTGCAGGCTGCCTTCCACAATCCTTGGTATTATAAACATGGTTACAAATAACATTACATAAGCAAAGATGCTGTACACAGCGCTTACCCTGGCTTTTTTATCAATATCTGTAAAAGAGCCCCTCAGCACAAAATACGCACCGTAAATGAGCAAACCAATAGCTGCAAATATCAGCTTTGGCTCCCTTATTACACTACTGAGGCTTTGCCCCTGGTCGCTAACCCAGGTAACAGACACCCATATAAAACCAGTAACATAGCCTAACATGCCAAATACACAGCCCGCTGCTGCAAAATGCCGGGCATAAATATCGTAGCGCAAATCAAACTTGCGCAGGTAACTGATGCTGTAATAAAAACTGATGCTGAACAGGATTGTCATGGCAAACCACATGGCCACATGGAAATACAGGTTGCGGATGGTTTCATTAAGTATGGGCAGCTTGGGCACGTCCATTAAAAACCCGCCTATTACGGTATAGGCCAACAAAATAAACGATGCTATTTTCCACCAGCTTTTATGCACTACAAAATGAGTTTTTAAAAGAGTGGCGCAAAGGTAGGGTAAAGGGTAAAAATGAAATGCGATTTATTTTAAAACAAAAACCATCAATCCTTCCATAAATAGGGGAACAATACTGCCGCCATTGCAATTATCAAGGCATCTAAACAAATAATTAACCCTGTCAATTGCAAAAC
>CAYRRL010000434.1:0-3089 GCA_964426665.1 uncultured Ferruginibacter sp.
CGGTTTGCATTTAACCATTACCGGTTTACGCCAAGTTGTAACCATTGCGGTCGGGCAATAATCCATTGCTGTCGGGGCACCCTCATTGCAATCAACCAATAATTACCAGTTATTGCCAATTTGATAGCTTGCCCACTTGCTACCCCCTCATTGGGAAACGCCTGTCCCGGTAGCGAAGGATGTTTTTTTCAATTGCATAAGTTATTATTATGCCCGCTGCAATGCTCCCCAAAAAACCCGTAAGGTTAAATAAATAGCCTGCGGGCAACTGCCACCTTTCGCAAAGGTTAATAATGAAAGTATGGATGAGATAAACAGAATAAGAGCAAACGCCGACTTTACTGATGGCATTTACTACTGGTTTTGTAAAAATACTGTTGAGGCTTTTGTTAATATTGGGAGCCAATAAAAAAGCCGTCAATACAATCCCAAACGAAATATACAAAAGCGAAAAACCAACTGTTCTTGAAAAAAGCGAGCCCACTGCATCATAAAAAGGCAACCAGCAAAGGCAGGCAACAGCAACGATGTAAAGAAACGGCTTGTATTTATTAAAAAACACAACCATGGCATCCCTTTTAAAATAATAATGCCATGACACAAACACGCCTGCCAGCAACGAATCATACCTGTATTGGGTATTTGTAAACAACCGCACCTGGTTTGCCGGGAAAAAAACATTGCCCACCAAACGAATCAGCAGGCCGCAAACACATAGCATTAATATAATTGCGGGAAAAGAAAACAATTTATTTTGGTTGGCTTTTGGCAGTACCATATTTTTTGAAAATGCCATTGGCAGAAGAAAAGCTAAAGCAAAGTAAAAATGCTCTTCCACTGCCAGCGACCAGCTTGCCGGGTAAGCCCAGCCCCAACTGGTAACAAAGTTTTGCATAAACAACATATCCCCTGCAAAACCTTTCCAGTAAAACCTGCCATCGCCAATTTTCATCAGCAGGTAAGGGATATAAAACAGGTAATACAATGGGTAAATTTTAAAGCCCCGCCTTATCAAAAATCTTACAGGCTGTATGCTGCCGGACTTAATATATTCTTTAAACAACAAGCCCGACACTAAAAACCCACTTAGCACAAAAAACAAATCAACGCCAACCCAACCTATAGAAGTAGTAAAAGATGAAAAAGGAATGTGCCTTACTAATACCAATACAATAGCAATGCCCCTAAGAAAGTCGAGTTCTCTTAACCTGTTGTTTTTGATTTCCATTTTAATACCGCCGAAGATAAATAGAATTGCATAGCATTGCCTATTGCTTATTGCCTATTACATTTGCAGAAACTTGTTATGTAAATGAAAAATTTGATAGAAGAACTGCAATGGCGTGGGATGATACAAGACATTATGCCAGGAACCGAAGAGCAACTGAATAAACAAATGATAACGGGCTATATCGGCTTCGACCCAACTGCTGACAGCTTACACATAGGGAACCTTGTCCCAATTATCTTACTGAACCATCTGCAGCGCTGCGGCCACAAACCGATTGCCCTTGTTGGCGGCGCTACGGGCATGGTTGGCGACCCAAGCGGCAAAAGCGAAGAAAGGAATTTATTAAGCGAAGATGTATTGAACCACAACCTTGCCTGCGTAAAAAAACAATTAGAAAAATACCTGGACTTTGATAACAGTAAGCCCAACGGCGCTGAAATGGCCAACAACTACGACTGGTTTAAGAATTTTACTTTTCTCGATTTCATCCGTGATGTGGGCAAGCACATTACTGTAAATTACATGATGAGCAAAGACAGTGTGAAGAAAAGGCTGGAAGGCGAAACAGGCATGAGTTTTACTGAATTCACCTACCAATTGGTGCAGGGGTATGATTTTTATTATTTGAATAAAAACAAAAACTGCAAGCTGCAAATGGGCGGCAGCGACCAGTGGGGCAATATTGTTACCGGCACAGAATTGATTAGAAGAAAAGGCGGCAGCGAAGCATATGCCTTTACCTGCCCGTTAATCACCAAAGCAGATGGCGGCAAGTTTGGCAAAAGCGAACAAGGGAATGTGTGGCTGGATGCAAAGAAAACTTCGCCATATCAGTTCTATCAATTCTGGCTCAACACAACAGATGCAGATGCAGAGAAGTATATCAAGATATTTACCTTCTTGCCAAAAGAAGAAATAGATGCTATCATTGCAGCGCACAAAGGCAACGAACACCAGCGATTGCTACAGAAAAAATTAGCTGAAGAGGTAACCTGCTTTGTGCACAGCAAAGAAGATTATGATTTTGCAGTGAATGCATCGCAGATATTATTCAGCAACGACACAGCCGGAATACTAAAGCAATTAAATGAAGACCAGCTGCTGCAAGTATTAGAAGGCGTGCCTACAGTTTCCATTGCTAAATCTGTTTTAGACAATGGTATCGATGTGGTAAGCTTTTTAGCCGATACAAAAATATTCCCCAGCAAGGGCGAAGCAAGAAAGATGGTGCAGGGCGGCGGCGTAAGCATCAACAAAATAAAAGTAGATGCAATCGAACATTCAGTTAAAGCGGATAGCCTTTTGAATGACAAATTTATTTTAATACAAAAAGGAAGAAGAAATTATTATTTGGTGGTGAGTGAATAGGCTTACGCAAATAAATTAAATGACACCAGCACAATTATCACCGCAAGGCTAACCAGCCCAATTAAAAAAACAATTTCAGCAACCCGTTCTAATTTTTCAGCACGGGTTTCGCTTTTAGAGCGGATAGAAAGAAAGGAAAGGATGCAGCTTATCATCAGCGTCATCGCACTCAGCCCTGTAATATCATCAATAATTGTAGCGGCGGAAAACTTGGATATTTTAATAGATGTAAGCACTACCAGGCAAAACCCCAGCAAGTTGGAAGAAGTATTAAGTATATGAGGGGATTTTTCAGCTGCCATATGTAAAGTTTGACAAAAAAATGTAAGCAGCGTTTATAAGGGTTTTGTTAAGCAAAAACTAACACTCATTAGTATAAAACCCTATTTTTGCAGCCTCACTAAAAACGTATTGCTTATGGATTTCCAGCTTAGCGAAGAGCACCTGATGATACAAAAAGCAGCAAGGGATTTTGCTGTAAACGAATGCC
>CAYRRL010000435.1:0-3077 GCA_964426665.1 uncultured Ferruginibacter sp.
GCAGTTGTTTGTATTCTTCATCCAGTTTTTCATATTCTCTTTTTTTTGCCAAAGCAATTTTTTCGATGCCCACTTTGCCTGTGCCGCCACTGCCGTCTGCTTCTGCCAAAAAGTTTTCCCTTGCTTTTGCCACAGCATCATATTTCAGTTGCAACTCATTTTGCAGGTTTGTTTTTTGCTGCTGCAACTCCTGTTTGTTGTTTTTGTACAATGAATCCAGTACATAGGCATTGTTTATTTTTTTCTTTTCATTGTCTAATGCTGTTTGCAGCCTTATTTCTTTTTTAAACATATACAGCAATGCAGGCTGTGCCATAAAAGTTCCAATCACTAAGGCCAGTGCTGCCCTCAAGAATAAAGGCCATAAACGGTTTTTGTTTTGTTTGTTGATGCCTTTTATCAATGCCCTGTCAATAGTAAGGATGATAAAGCCCATAAAAATGCCTAATGGCACCGCAACCAGGTTGTTGCCGGTAACGGTGCTGAAAAAATACGCCCAAGCCATGGTGGCAAATGCCCAGGTGGCCAGCACCGCCATCCCGATTGTTTTATATCGGTTGCGGTCAACCACGGCACCAGCCACCAGTTCTTTTTCGGCTGTAGAAAGCCACCATAAAAACTCTGTGAATTGCGAAGGGGCATACTGCTCCCGCTGGGCAATAGCATTGTTGTTTTCCATGAAATACTTTTTTGATTTAGTAGAACTGAATCAATAGCGGAGCTGCTGTGTTTAAGTTGAAGTAAGTGCAAAATAGCAAAAGGTTTCCATGAACCGTTGAAACAGGCATATAAATTAAAGCATAAATAAGTACATTAACAGTTCTTTAAACGGGCTGGGTAAACTTCGGTTTTCCAAGCCCGTCGAATCACCTATATTTGCGCCGCTTTTGGCCTCAACAAAAAAATCACAATGAAGAGAATTATTACAACTTTGTTTTTTACAATAGCCTTGTTTGTAGCTGCTTTGGCGCAGCCAAAGCCCGGCATGGGCAGCAGCGACCCGGAGGCTAAAGTCGTGCTGGACGCTGTAAGCGCTAAATTCAAAACCTTTAAGGCAGTGCAGGCAAAATTTTCCCTTAGCATTGAAAATGCTGCTGGCAAAACAATGGGTAATAAATCCGGTACTGTGTACATGAAGGGGAGTAAATACCGTATTAGCATCACCGGGCAGGAAATTTTTTGCGATGGCAGCAATGTTTCTACTTACGACAAAGCAGCCAACGAAGTATCCATCACAAAAATTGACCCCGCTGCCAATACGATTACGCCACAAAAATTGTTTACCAACTTTTACGACAAAGATTTTTTGTACAAACTGAACGGCGATAAAACTATTAAAGGCAAGGCTGTACAGGAAATTGAATTGACACCTGTGGACAAAACAAAAACATTTTTTAAAGTGCTGTTGTATGTTGACAAAGCCAGCAGTACTATCACGGGCGCCAAACTGTTTGAAAAAGCCGGCAACAGGTACAACTATTCTGTTAGCAACCTGAATGGCAAAGCCAATATTGCCGATGCACAATTTGTGTTTGATGCAAAAAAATACCCTGGTGCAGAAGTGGTGGATTTAAGATAACGTTTCTTGTTTCTCGTTTAGGTGTTGTTCGTTTGCCTTTGTTTTAGAAATAAGCAACAAATTTATAAGAACAAAATTATTAAATGAGCGAAGCAATTGCTTCGCTTTCTTATTTTGTTGCCAGCAGTATAACACCTCTCAACTTCATTGGCGCCGCACACTTTTATTTTGGTATTTACAGCATCTCAACTTCCCCTACTAAAAACACACTTCCACAAACCAATATCAAATCTTTTGCAGATGCATTTTGTTTTGCATTGGCAACAGCTTCGTTTACATCTGCAAATATTTGCCCCTGCAATTGGTATGCTGCGGCTTGTTTTTGTAAATCAGCAGCAGGCAGCGCCCTCGGTATATGTGCATTGGTAAAATAGTAAGCCGCTTCTTTTGGCAACAGCGCCAGCACTTTATCAATTTCTTTGTCTTTTACCATGCCTGTTACAACATGCAATTTTTCAAATTGTTTTTCCATAACTGACAACTGCCACAGCAAATGTTTGATGCCATCTTCATTATGCGCTACATCCAATATAATCAAAGGGTTTTCTGCAACCACATCCCAGCGGCCGTGCAGGCCTGTTAGCTTTTTTACATTTGCCAGTGCATATTTTTCGGCTTCCTCAGGTATAGTAAAACCTAGTTGCATCAAAATACCTTCAGCACATAATACAGTACGCAGGTTTTTGGTTTGGTACAAGCCATTTAAATCAAGCGTAAAGTTTTCAGTGCAATTATTGCTTGTAACATCGCATTTTAATTCATAAGCAGATGAAACAATATTGGAAACTGTATAGCCATCCTGTGGAAAAAAGATAGGCGCTTTCATTTCTGCTGCTTTGTTGATGAATACAGGTTTCGTTTGTTCGTTGTATTCCCCGATTACTGCGGGTACGTTTTGTTTTATGATACCTGCTTTTTCAAAAGCAATTTTTTCCAATGTATCGCCTAATATATTCATGTGGTCGTAGCCAATATTGGTGATAATGGAGAGGAGGGGAGTGATAATATTTGTGCTGTCGAGCCTTCCGCCTAACCCCGTTTCAATTACAGCCACATCCACTTTTTCTTTTGCAAAAAAATCAAATGCCATTGCTACTGTAAGTTCAAAGAAAGATGGTTCTATAGTTTGCGTTAGCTGTTTAGTTCTTTCGACAAAATCAATTACAAAAGTTTGGCTTATCTCCCGATAGCCATCGGGATCGCCAACTTTTATCCTTTCCCTGAAGTCTTTTAAATGCGGCGAAGTATATAAGCCTGTTTTATAGCCAGCCTGTTGTAAGATTGCGGCAAGCATGTGGCTGGTGCTGCCCTTGCCGTTAGTGCCGGCAATATGTATGCTTTTGAACTTTGTTTGTGGTTTATCTAAGGCATTGCATAGCTCAATAGTGTTATGCAAATCTTTTTTATACGCAGCGCTACCAATGCGGCTGAACATAGGCAGTTGGGAATAGAGATAGTCTATCGTTTGCTGATAATCCATGGCGCAAATATAAAACCC
>CAYRRL010000436.1:0-3065 GCA_964426665.1 uncultured Ferruginibacter sp.
TTCGCTTTCTATCAATTCGCCGGGGATAGCAGCACAATTAACCTCTACGATGGGGCCGCTGTTGCGGCTGCTCTTTTCATGAATCCATCTTGCCACCAATTCTTTGCCCACGCCATTTTCTCCGGTTATTAAAACCCTTGCATCTGTAGGCGCCACTTTTTCAATCGTGTCTTTTATTTTTTTGATAGCTGGCCCATTGCCCACCATCTCCTGCACACGGCTCACTTTGCGTTTGAGCACTTTGGTTTCGGTAACCAATGTTTGCCTGTCCATTGCATTGCGCAAAGTGATAAGCAGCCTATTCAAATCCGGCGGCTTGCTGATATAATCGAATGCGCCTTTCTTTACTGCCTCTACTGCCGTTTCTATATTGCCGTGGCCGCTGATGACTATGATGGGCACATCGCTGTTTATCTCTTTTGCTTTCTCCAAAAATTCAATGCCATCCATCTTTGGCATTTTTATATCGCAGAGCACCACGTCGTAAGTGGTGGCGCCAAATTTTTTCAAACCATCCTCGCCATCCACTGCTTCGTCAATTTTATAGCCTTCATAGCTCAATATTTCCCCAAGGGTTTTGCGGATTGCTTTTTCGTCATCAATAATTAAAATACTTGCCATAATTTTTTTAACAATGTTTTGCTATGGAGATGCTTCAATAGTGTATCACATCCCTGAACGCCAAAAATAATGATTTATGAACTCCAAAACCTTGTTGCCAGCCCTTTCCATACTTGTTCTTTCATGCAAAGCCAACAATTTTTCTGATACAGCAAAACAAAAGGAAAAAACTGCCGGTAAAAATGCCAATTCTTATGCGGTAATTGACAGCATTCCCTTGCCACCGGGATACAAAGGATTTGCCCCAAAAGAAAACTCATTTGCCGAATGGCTGGGAAAAATAAAATTAAAGGAAAGCAAAACAGTATATCTTTTTAATGGCAGCAAAAAACTAAACCAGCAGGCGCAGTTTGCAGTGCTGGATATTTCTGTTGGCAACAAAGATTTGCAGCAATGCGCCGATGCTGTAATGAGGCTGAGGGCTGAATATTTATTTACGGCCAATAAATTTGAAAGCATTTCTTTTGCAGACAATGAAGGCGGCGTTTATCTTTTTTCGCAGCCATACAGCAGGGAACATTTGCACACATACCTGCAAAAGGTTTTTGGCATGTGCGGCTCTGCATCTTTATCAAAACAATTAAGGCCGGCAACAATTGAAACCATAAAGCCCGGCGATGTATTTATCCGTGGCGGCTTTCCCGGCCATGCAGCGATAGTGATGGATGTGGCGGCAAATGCTGAAGGCAAAAGAATATTTATGCTGGCGCAAAGCTATATGCCTGCACAAGACATTCATGTATTGGCTAACCCAATGGATAAAAATTTATCGCCCTGGTATGAAGTAAATGATAACAATGAAATTGTAACGCCTGAATACGTATTTAAGCGAAATGAATTGAAAAGCTGGGCTGAGTAAATTAGTCAGGCATTGCTTTCATGCTTCGCCCCTTTCATTTTTAAATCAGGGAATACTGCAGCAGCCATCATAATAATGGTGGCAATAAGCATTAAAAAAATACCTATTCTTTTTTCGGGGCAATAAGCATTGTAGCAGGAAGCAAAAAGGATATAACTTTTAATGGCATAGCCCAGGCCCAATGCACACACAAATAAGTTGGCCCGCTTTGCCCACACTTTTGGCAAATACATCAATACAAAAGCCACCGCTGCAATAAGAGTTAAAAACTTGCCAGGCTTTCCGTATAAATTTTGATGCGAATAAAAACCTGTGAATGTTTGGTTAAGGTCGGCATAATAAGCCCATGGCATAAAGCAGGAAACAGCCAGTGCAATGCAGGCTAGCAATCCAACACGTCGCAATAATTTTGGGAGCATGAGTAAAAAACATCCCTCTTCCTGTTGAGAAGAGGGATTGGTTTTGGAGGTTCCGAGCAGATTCGAACTGCTGTACGAGCTTTTGCAGAGCTCTGCCTAGCCACTCGGCCACAGAACCATCTGTGTTTTTCAATTACTAATACGTAATAATTGGGCTTTTATTTTAGAGCGGGGCAAAAATAAGGGAATTTTTTTATTCCGGTGAAACAGGAATTTCTTTTAGAAAAACAGGAGCTTTTGGCTCCTGTTTTATTTTCAATTCGTTTATACTTCTTATTGTACCGTCAAAGCCCCGGGCACAATCAAATTCTTGCCTGTCATCACGGTAAGGGTTGCCCCGGTTGCAATTGTTTGTGACACATTCAATGTGCAATTGCCGCCCGCCGAATGGTTGATAACAATTGAAGACCCCGAAGGCAATGGGTTAGGCGGTATTACGTTGCTGCTCCAGTTGCTGGCCACATTCCAGTTGCCTGTACCGGTGAAAGTATAAGTGATAGCCAGCGGCGTGGATGCAAAAGAACAACCAGTTGCTGAAGTACCATTAATATTAAGCCCCCAGCCTGTAAGGCTGCCGCCGTTGTTGTTTGCATTGTCGGCAATAGTAAGGGTCCATGTGCCGGCGCTATTAATGCCGTTAAATACAGACAGCGGGTTAGCTGGCTTTCTTATAATACCCCCTGCCGGAGGGCAGGGTATAGTGGCCAATGCTGCCTGGTCGTCAAACGTAATACTGAAATTTTGGGTGCCGCTGCAAACATTGCTCAGCAACACAACACTTGCATTATTGGGGCCGGTGAGGGTAAAAGTAAGGTCGCCCATATTAGTGTGGGTACCTATCAGGTTACGAACATTCAGGTCGTTAATAGTTACGCCTGCAGCGGCTGGTATAGTTACAATTGATGTTACAGATGGCGTGCCGGCAGATGAAATTGCCTTGGGTACATCAGCGCTGGTGCGGCAGGTATTGAGCCATGTCCTGAACCTGTACACCCCGGATGGGCTTCCCACACAGGAGCTGGCTGCCCTTACCCTCCAGTAGTAAATTGTATTTTCATCTAAAGGCGTGCCGGATACACTGTATTGGCTGGCTGCTATGTTGGAATAGGTAATATTGCCTGCAGAAAAATCACTTGCAGTCGAAAGTTCCAATTGATATGAAGTTG
>CAYRRL010000437.1:0-3046 GCA_964426665.1 uncultured Ferruginibacter sp.
CTCTTTGCCAGTTTGTTCAACTTGTAATACCACTGATAACTATTTCAAAAACTCATTCATCACTGGTTTCTATTTTTGGCAATTCCAATTCGTTGGTATCAAGTTTTACTTCTTCGCCTGCAAGCACTTTTTTCAAATCGCCAAGGTACCTGTCCCTGTATTTAAGCGCCATCTCTATTGAATCAGTTTTAATTTTAAGCGCCCGGTATTCCCTTACCTGTTTGGCATCGCCATAACCAACCCCGGGCAGGTAGTACTTAATTGGCGTAAACACAATAAGCGAAACTGCAAGCACCGTAAGTATAACGAACACGCTGCTCATTACAATATACACACTCATCCTGCTAAGGCGGAATTTTACCACTTCTTCGTAAGTATCTTCATTCATTACCACCAGCCGGTACCTGTTTCTCAATCTTTTGAGTGTGCTGCCGGTATCTAATTTGGCCATAATTACCTATTGGGTGTTAAAATTAAGAAACAGCCGCCAAACGGGGCAATATTTACTTAAAATATCCGATATTTAACCGCTGGTACAACCCCGTAAATCATGTGTAAGAAAGCATTATTCGTTTCCATATCCATATTGCTATGTGCATCTTTTTTTTCCCCTGTGTTTGCCCAGCCGCCCGTGTGGACCATTGACCTTCTTGGAAAAGACTCAGCCAAGCGCTCCGAAAAATTTGCCGAAAGAAAATTGGGCAGCGAACGCATGGCCGAAAAAAAATTCAACCTGTACCGCAGGGTGGTGCAAAATAATTTTACGCACTACAATTACTATTATAATGCAAACAACAAAATAAACATGGTGCTTGAAAGGGCCAAAGAAGCACAAAAGGACGACTATTCAAAACTGATTGGCTACTACCCTTACACTTTAGACAACACTGCTTCGCAAAAACAGGAGCTTGACTCAGTAATATTAAAAGCCACAGCAGGCATATTGCTGCATGATTTAAGGAACGACTGGATTGACGACATGTACCTGCTCATGGGCAAGGCCTATTTGCTCAGGAAAGATTTTGATACTGCTGCTTCCACTTTTCAGTTTATCAACTACAATATGTTCCCACGCAAAAAAGGCGAAGATGGCAACAGGGTGGTTGGCACCAACGATGAACAGGAAGGCAACAAAGTGAGCATAGCCAACAAAGAAAAACAAAACATACTGCAAAAACTCACAGCCAAGCCGCCAAGCCGCAACGATGCCTTGATTTGGATGGTGCGTACTTTAATTGAACAAAACGAGCATGGCGATGCAGCAAGCTTGATTGCCATTTTGCAAAGCGACCCCAACCTGCCTAAAAGGCTGCAGGATGACCTGAATGACGTAAACGGCTATTGGTTTTATACGCAGGGCATTTACGACAGCGCTGCTGTGTACCTGGAAAAAGGCCTTAGCAATGCAACAGACAAACATGATTTGGCAAGAAGCGAATTTTTGCTGGCCCAACTGTATGAAATGAATGGCAAGTTTGACAAAGCCAGTTTATTTTATGGCAAATCCTCATTGCACACAACTGATGCATTAATGGACATCCACGCACAAATGAACAATGCCAAAATGAGGAAAGGCGATGACAGTGCAAGCCTTAGCGAGGGCATTAAAAATTTAGAAAAACTCAGTAAAAAAGATAAGTTTGAAAACTACCGTGATGTGCTTTTTTATTCGGCCGGCGAATTAGCCATGCAAAAGCCTGACAGCAACAAAGCTGTTGAACTCTTTAACAAAAGCCTGAAGTACAACGAAGCAAACATCCCATACAAAAACAAGGCCTGGCTGCAACTGGCAGAGATAGCATACAGCCGCAAAAAATATGTGGAAGCATTCAGCATGTACGACAGCCTGCAAAGCGGCGATACAACACTGAAAGAAACATTGGATAAAATACAGGCAAGAAGGAATGCGCTTTCAAAAATCATGGCAAAAGCTGTGGTAATTGAAAGGGAAGACAGCCTGCAGCGCATTGCCAGGATGGAGCCAGCCGCAAGGGATATTTTTGTAAAAAAGCTATCGAGGAAACTGCGTAAAGAAAAAGGGCTGAAAGAAGAAAGCAGCGACAATGGCACCGCCACAGACATGATAACATTTGACAAAGACAGCGACAAGCCACGGGACCTTTTTAGCGGCAATGACAAGAGCGGCAGCAACGAATGGTATTTTTACAACGCATCAGTAAAATCAAGAGGGTACAGCGATTTTAAAAAACGCTGGGGCAAACGGGCCAATGCCGACAACTGGAGGAGAAAAGGCGCTGCAGCAACTGCAGACAAAAACAAAGCGCCTGATAATGATGCAGGCCTGATGGGGAGCATGAACCCCGATGACATTGACGCACCATCATCGCCAGATGTAAAAGACGATAAAAAAGGGGGCAAAAAAGCCGGCAACCCGGCAGCAGACGAAATAGAACAGCCAGAAGATTATTCGTATGAAGGCATGATGGCAAGGCTGCCGCTTGATGATGAAAAAATGGCAAAGAGCAATTCGTTGATTGCAATAAACCTTTTTGAACTGGGCAAAATTTTCCAACAGGATGTGGAAGACTTTTCAGAAGCCATCAATACATACAATGAATCGCTCAGGCGCTTCCCCGACTCTGTTTATGGCGGCGAAATTTATTTCAACCTTTCATTCTGCTATGGCAAGCTGGGCATGAACGGCGAAGCTGAGAAATATAAAAAAATGGTGAAGCAAAACTTTGCAGGCAGCAATGCCGATAAAATGCTGAAGCATATAGACGATGCTAAAACAGGCGCTAAAAACCCCGAAGCCACCAGGCGGTACGAAGAGGTTTATAATTTATTTATAGAAGGGAGGTTTGAAGAAGCATTGGCACAAAAGAAAAATGCAGACAGCCTTTATGGAAAAAGTTTTTGGACCCCGCAATTGCTGTATATAGAAGCTGTGTACCATGTGAAGCAAAAAAATGACAGCATGGCGATAATGGTGCTTGGCGATATTGTAACACTGTATACTAAATCGCCATTAAGGGCATAAGCCCAGCGCATGATAGAAGTGCTGCAAAGGAGGAAGGAAATAGAG
>CAYRRL010000438.1:0-3044 GCA_964426665.1 uncultured Ferruginibacter sp.
GTTATGATTGGCACGATAACAACTGAAAAATCACTCTTTAAGCTTCGTAGCACCATGAAGAACCCAATTTCTCCCGAGAACGAGAGCAAATTATCGTCCGAGCAACAAGTCAGAGTTGACCAAGCTGCGCAGATCATCACTGCGGGAGGTACAGTCGCTTTTCCGACAGAGACAGTCTATTGGCTAGGTGCCGATGCAACCAAACCCGATTCTGTGCAAAAAATATTACGGATAAATATGCGGCGAAGTTTGAAGGGCTTTACAATGCGGTAATGAAAGCAGGCACAGCTTATGCCGAAAAAAATGGGATAGAAGTGAGGACAGTTAACCCTTCGCCGAGGTGATTAAAAATTTTATTC
Organism: uncultured Ferruginibacter sp.; assembly: GCA_964426665.1. Taxonomy (GTDB): domain Bacteria; phylum Bacteroidota; class Bacteroidia; order Chitinophagales; family Chitinophagaceae; genus Ferruginibacter. The sequence continues at coordinate 360 of CAYRRL010000438.1, forward strand.
CCATGCCAAAAAAAATAATACTCCTCCCAATATTTATAATCATAGCTTTTGCCGCAGGTTTTATTTTTATGCTGAAAGGCTGCCTGCAAAAGCACAACAACTATGGCGTGGTAGGCATGCCTGCCGCAAGCGCTGATGGCAATTTTGTAGTAGTTGTTGTAGCAGAAAACGAAGCCACTACTTATTCTGAAAACCCCACTTACAGAAAAACAACCTATAGCACCAGCTATTGGCTAAAGCAATATGAAACAGCAACGGGCAAATTGTTGAAAAAGAAAAAACTGATTGGCCATGCCGAGCTGAATAACAGGGCTGTTGCATCTTATGGCGCAGCAGGCAATAATATTTGGCTGCACATTGACAAGCTGAGAGCTTATGATATCAACACATTAGAAGAAGCAACCAATGAAGAAAAAATTGCCGCAGCCAATGGCATGGGCAAACAGGTATTCCCTTATGAGGACAGGCTTATGCGGCCTGCTGTTGAAAAAGGCTATATTGATTTTACAAATGACAATGGCGATGAATACCGCCTGCTGCTTGATGGTTTAAAAATAAAGGGCAAAGCATCTTTACCCAACGATGAAAGCAATGAAGAAAGAAACATAAACCGTTTGCTGCACAACGATGATTACGGCACAAGAAGCGATACGCTCAACAATAAAATGTACATACTGGCTAAAGACAGCAGCCTTGCTGCCAACACATCGCCAAACAATTACAGCCTGCATGAAACTGCTTACCGCATGAAATTGTTTGCTGCTGGTTACACAGTGAAAAAGTTCGGGCCAAACAACAGCTATGCTTACGGCAATATTTACAGGGTTGGGGATTCCACTTATTTAAACCCGTGTTTTGCAAAAGATATGTACCATGATGCAGTAATACATCTTTCCAGCCCTGATGGCTTTCTTTTGATACATCAGGATGTGCTGGGGGAAAAATCAAAAGCGGTTATCACACGTATTGATACAAATGGAAAAAAGGTTTGGGAATCAGCCATTGGTGCCAGCACAAAAATTGAAAATTGCATACTGGGCGGAAAGTATTTCATCATCAGCACCAACAAAGATTATATGTTCAGCCCTCATGCCGGCAAAGATGCGTTGTGCATTATCAATATTGAAAATGGGAATACCGTTAAGGCTTTGTTGAACGAATAAATATTTTTGTATGGCAGTTTTTAAAATTTTGTGGTGCATTGATGCGCTGGCAGCCCTTGTTATCCTTTGGTTTTTTATTGTTGGGCTTATGGATAGCTCGGTATCGCAGCGCAACATTAAGCTGTGGCTGTTTATACTTATCGCAGTGGCTGTTATTTTGTTTGGCAGTATTTTGCTAAGGCAGCATGGCTACAATAAAGCAGCCATTATACTTACGCTGGTGCTGGCTGTGCCTGCTGTTGTTTATGGCTTGTTTGTATTGCTGGCTATCACCAGCAAAAGCAAATGGAACTGAATTAATTTTACAGCCAATTATTTAACAACAGCTTTATATTGCGTAATTAATCAATAAAAACTAAAGCCATGCTCCACTATTTTATCAAAGCTACTTCAAACACACTATTAGTTGCCGGGTTCATGTTGCTGGCCATATCGTCTTGCAATGGCCCAATAGCAAAAACCGGCATCAAGAAAGATTTCAATACCGGGCTTTCCACTTCTTATACCGGCATGGAGCCGGAAAAATCTTTTTTAGTGATGAACAACGAAGTAATTAACCATACCGACATACCGCTGGGCGAAAGTTTTTTGGTGGTAAATGATGGCATTTCCGGGTTACAGGCAAAAAATGGCAAGGTAAAAGTAGGTTGTTCTTTAAGTATTGCCGATGAAAAAGGCAAAGTGTTATTAAATGAAAAAGATTTGTTCGCCGGGCATGACGAGTTTGAAGAAAAAGACGCTAAACTTTTAAAATGCACTGTAAGCACAGGAGAGCCAATGAAGTGGGAAGAGAAATACAACGTGGCCGTTACGTTTTGGGACAAAAACGGCACTGGCAAAATTGAAAACAAGGTTACGATACGGAGCATTGATATTCCTTAAAGCAATCAGGCAAGTTTGCAAAGGAGCAAGCTGGCAAAAAGCAAGGGGGCAATATTTCTAAAGTTTTTATTAAAGCAGCAGCTATGCTGCTTTTTATTGGGGGTACAGTATGCTTTTCAAACACCTGTGTTAATTTGGGGCAATAAAAAAGGGGCCGGCATAAAGATGCAGCCCCGCTTTAAATCCAATATCCTATGAAAAACCTGAACCAAAGATAGGCTGTGGCCCGTATTGCCGCCTTTTCTGTTTAGCAAACGGCATACTGCATTTATTTTCCGGTAATAAAATGGGCAAAAGCGCCATTCCCCAATGAGCAACTGCCGTTCAATAATGAGAAGCTACCATTCAATAATCGAAGCGCCGGCATAAAACCAGCCTGGCTACATTTAGGCAAGCATTTAAATTACCTATAGTATGCCCTCGGCCAGGAAAATAAAAAACAAGAAAGAATTGCTGATAGATGTATTGATGGTGGCGCTGCTGCTGGCAGCTTTCTTTTTGCTGTCGTTGATATTTTGAAAGGCTTATTTCCCGATACAAATTGTTAAGCTAAAATGTAAAGCCCTATCAATAAAGGGTTTCAGAGGTTGCGTATTTATTTGGGCAACAACTGGGCAACAAAACCCACTAAAACAAGTGC
>CAYRRL010000439.1:0-3043 GCA_964426665.1 uncultured Ferruginibacter sp.
GCAAGAGAGTAAGGCCCGTTAGCGTATTAATGGGCAATGAATTGTTTGATGAAATAACGCCTGATGCGTATGACGTGGCCACGGCTATTGAACTTTTTCACAACTTTACTTTGATACACGACGATATTATGGACAAAGCCCCTGTGCGCCGTGGCCTGCCTACTGTGCATACACAGTTTGGCGAAAGCACTGCATTGCTTGCCGGCGACGTGATGCTTGTGAAGTGTTATGATTATTTAAACAAAATAAAAACGGGAAGCGGTAAGCATGGATGAATATGTAAACATGATTACGTTAAAAACTTCGGTATTGCTGGCTGCCAGTTTGCAGCTTGGCGCTATCCTTGGCGGCACCGGGGAAAGGAACCAGCAGCACATCTATGAGTTTGGCAAAAACCTTGGCATTGCTTTTCAAATACAAGACGACTACTTAGACGCTTTTGGCGACCCTGAAAAATTTGGCAAGCAGGTGGGCGGCGATATTCTGGCTAATAAAAAAACATTTTTGATGATAAGGGCTTTGGAGGCTGCTGACGCCCCACTTAAAAAAGAGTTGGGGCAACTGATGCAATCTAATCCCGGCGATAAAGTGGAAAAAGTGCTTTCTGTCTTTAAAAAATGCGATGTGGATAAATGGGCCGCCCAGTTAAAAGAAGAATACCTGCAGGCAGCCCTTTCCCATTTGGAAGAAATAGCCGTAGTAGCAAAACGCAAGGAGCCATTAAGGGAACTAGCATTGTTCCTTATCCAACGAAGCCATTAACAGCCCCTTTGTGCCGATTTTTCTGTACTTTTACGGGCATTTTTTTCAAATTAACTGAAGCATGAAATTATTCTTTACGAGGCTTGCCAGCCTGTTGGTTTTTATTTGTATTGTATCCGGCACCCACGCACAGCAAAATTTTTTTAGCGATATACCGGAAAGCGCTGCGCAAAAAGCCGGCGGCAAAAGAACAATTGTGCCGGAAAAATACCGCACTCTTCGCCTGGACACGGCCGGGTTATTGCCATTCTTGCGCATGCTGCCATCTGAACAGAATGTTATTGACCGGAATAACACACCGGTATTAGCATTGCCCATGCCTGATGGTTCTGTTGCAAAATTCCATGTGTGGGAGAGCAGCATAATGGAGCCTGGGCTGGCCGCCGCATTCCCTGAATTAAAGACTTTTACCGGCCAGGGCATTGACGACAGAACCGCCACAATTAAACTTGATTGGACTGAGTTTGGTTTTCATGCAATGGTGCTGTCGCCGGTAACAGGGCAAATATTTATTGACCCATATGCAAACTTATCTCTTGATACCTACATTTCTTATTATAAAAGCGACTACAAAAAAAAATCAGCCTTTCAGGAATTGCCGCCAATAAAGTACAACGCAACAAGCGCAAGGCCGGCAAACGCTAATCAAATATTGTCAGGCCCATGTGTAGGCAGTCAATTGCGGACATACAGGCTGGCTGTGGCATGCACCGGCGAATATGCGGTGGCTGCTACTGGCGTTGGCATCCCTACTAAGTCACAAACCCTTGCCAAGGTTGTTACTTCTGTAGCACGTGTAAATGGCATTTTTGAAACTGAATTTTCAATCCGGATGGTTCTTATTGCCAATGATACAGCTATACTTTTTACTGCTGCTGCTTCCGACCCATTTACAGGCAACAATGATGCAGGCACATTGATTGACGAAAGCCAGGCGCAAATTGATTCACGTATTGGCAATGCTAATTACGATATAGGCCACACATTTAGTACTGGAACCGCAGGGTTGGCCGGGCTTGGTGTTGTGTGCGTAAGTGGTTTTAAAGCAAGCGGCGTTACAGGGATTGCTAACCCGGTTGGCGACTCTTATGACGTAGATTTTGTGGCGCATGAAATTGGCCATCAATTTGGCTCAAACCATTCCTTTAACAACGCCAATGCATGTGGCTCTACAGCCGCAGACCAAAATGCAGAGCCGGGCAGCGGGGTAACAATAATGGGGTATGCAGGGGTATGCGGCAATGATAACATAGCTCAACATAGCATCCCTTATTTTCATGCCGTAAGCTTTGATCAAATTTCACCATATGTTAGTAGCAGCGATGGGGCTACTTGTGCTGTTATTACAAATACAGGCAATACACCCCCTGCTGTAAATGCAGGCTCTGATTATATCATCCCTTTTTCAACCCCTTTTATTTTAACCGGCTCCGCCACTGATGCTAATGGCGATGCCATTACTTACAGTTGGGAACAGGTGGATGTAGGCGCCCCGTATGGTGCTTCCAGTTCACCTTCGGGCAATGCGCCTTTGTTCAGGTCGTTTGTGCCTGTTACAACAGGGGTGCGCTATTTCCCTAAGCTATCAGATGTTATTGGCAACACTGCCACTCTTGGGGAAAGGCTGCCCAGTTATGCCCGCAGCATGAAATTCAGGTTAACCGCACGGGACAACCGTGCCGGCGGCGGTGGCGTTTGTTTTGATGAAAACAACGTTACTGTCGCAAACACCGGGCCTTTCACAGTTACTTCTCCATCTGCATCTGCGGTTACATGGTATGTCAACGATTTTCAAACAGTAACATGGAACCCCGGCGGCACTGCTGCTGCTCCGGTAAATTGCGCCAATGTAACCATTCAATTGTCTACAGATGGTGGCAATACTTTCCCAACAACATTGCTGGCCAGCACACCCAATGATGGGAGTGCAGAAATACAAGTGCCAAACAGTATTTCCACTACAGTAAGAATAAGAGTAATGGCTGTGGGCAATATTTTTTATGATATTTCAAATACAAATTTCAGGATACAGGCGCCGCCTTCAGCAAGCTTTGCATTAAATACGCCCGACCCTGTAAGCATTTGCGGCAGCAACAGCGGCAGTGTTGTTTTGAAAACAGCAGCGCTTGGGGCTTTTCTCACACCTATTAATTTATCAGCCGGCACATTGCCTTCTGGCACCACGCTCAGCTTTGATATAAACCCTGTTTCGCCTGGCGACAACGCAACCATTACGCTTAACAACACCAGTGGGCTTGCAGCAGGAACTTATACTGTTACT
>CAYRRL010000440.1:0-3042 GCA_964426665.1 uncultured Ferruginibacter sp.
CATCAGCTTTGCAAATGAAATTCCTGAAAAAAATTATGATTTAAAAATCGCCAGTGATGACAGTTTTGTTTTCACTGAAAAAATAGGGTATAAAAATAAATTGTGCATAATCGGCGGCGGGCATTGCTCACTGGCGCTTTCGCAGTTAATGAGCAGCATGGATTTTTATATTCATCTTTTCGACCACCGGGATGAACTCAACACTATGCAGCAAAATAGTTTTGTGCATGAAAAAAAGATTGTTGCCGGTTTTGAAGAAATAGATGCCATGGTTCCTTCATCTGCCAATAGTTTTGTAGTGGTGATGACAGTTGGCTATCGCACAGATGTAGACGCACTGAAAGCGCTTGCCGGGAAAGAATTTGCTTATCTTGGCGTGCTGGGCAGCAAGAGCAAAATCAAAAAGATGTTTGCCCAATTAGTGGATCAAGGGTTTGATAAAGCCTGGCTTGAAAAAGCACATGCGCCCATTGGCATTCAGATAAAAAGCCAAACACCCGAAGAAATCGCTGTCAGTATTGCTGCAGAAATTATACAAGTGAAAAACAAATGGCAATAAAAATGATTGTGGGGGCCTTGCATAAATACTTTAAAATTAAAAAATGCTGCAATTACTGGGGCTCATTTTAATTTCCTGGTTGCTTGTTTGGCTTTTTGAAAAAAGAAGCTTATCGGTATTGGGCTTGGCGCCAGCAAAAGAGAGGCTTGTTTATTTTTTAATTCTGTTTATTGTATCTGCTGTGTTTTCTGCATCAGCATTTCTTTTACGAATGTATTTTGTAAAAGAAGAATACACAGCAACTCCATATTTAACCATAAAATCAATTTTGCTTGAGGCCTGGCACCAGGCCAGAACAGTTTTTACTGAAGAATTAATTTTTAGAGGTGCGGTACTTTATATTCTTATAAAAAAAATTGGCCAAACAAAAGCTGTTCTTATTTCAGCCATACTTTTTGGGGTAATCCATTGGAATAACCCAGGCATATGGGGCAACCCTGTACAAATGGCCATTGTATTTGGTTTTACATTTGCAATGGGGCTTTTATTGGCATACTCTTATGCAAAGGCGTATTCTTTGCTCATTCCATTTGCAATTCATTTTGGATGGAATTTAACCCAGAACTATATATTCCCTGGCAGTGATGCAGGAAATCATATTTTTATTTTAGCAGCGCCTCCGCCAGCAGTAACAATTTCTTATTTCGCTTTCTTCACAATGCTTTTGTTCCCTAAAATGGCAGTGCTTGTTGTTGATTATCTAATTGTAAAACGCTACAGGCAGGCGGCAATGCCATAAAAAAAACGCACCTGCCAAAGCAACGGATAACCTTTGCCCCGGCCAGTGCGCCTTTTGAAAAAACTAATTCTGGAAATATTTAGATAACGATAACGCTGTTGCTGCCGCCAAATTCGTTGGCTACTTCTTTGTCAGCCTCAGGCTCATTAACCCACAATGTTTCGTTTACACGGTATTTAAACTGATGCTCTGTGTTTTTTGGGAGGGAAACATCAGCAGTAAAGCTGCCGTCTTTTTTCTTGCTCATAATAACTGAATTTGCCCAATCGCTGTTAAGGCCTAATATTTCAATAGTTTCAGCATTTTCAGTTGCAAAAGTGAATTTTACTTTGCAGTAATCTTTTGTTTTGTAATACGTCTTTTGTACCATTTTTTATAGTGTTTGGTTATGTCTGTTGGCAATTAATACGCCAGATAAGGAAAGGTAACCCGTGTTAAATTTTTGATAATGTATGCTTGTGGAAAAGATGTAGAAAATGCGGAGCAAAGATTTGCAAGTAATTAAGGCTGCAAATTTTTCATATTGGTTAAACCTTTCATAACATTTTTTGGGCAAAACCTTGCAAAGCGGCGAATTATGCTACTTTTGGCCCGACAAAATTTTACTTAGCATGGGCTTAATGATTTTTATTATCGCCACTATTGGTTGGCACATAGGGTTGTACGGCATGTTTAAAAAAGCAGGCATTGAGCCATGGAAAGCATTGGTGCCATTTTACAATACCTGGTGCATGGTGGAAAAAATGAAACTAAAAAAATACTGGTTCTTTTTTCAATTGGTGCCAATTGCAGGGCAGTTTATCACTATCTGGATAACTATAAAATTTGTAGAGCATTTTGGCCGCTTTGGCGTATGGCACCATGCACTCACTGTATTCGTTCCATTTATTTATTTCCCTTATTTGGGTTTTTCAAACAGTGAAAGGTATGCTGGCGAAATGGTGATGAAGAATTATAAAAAGTCTGCCGCTAGGGAATGGATTGATGCAGCGGCTTTTGCAGTAGTGGCTGCCACGCTTATTCGCACATTTGTTTTTGAAGCATACACAATACCCACGCCATCAGAAGAAAAAACTTTATTGGTAAACGACTTTTTGTTTGTGAGCAAATGGGCTTATGGGCCACGTATCCCAAACACACCAATTGCAATGCCTTTTGTGCACCATACAATGCCTTTTACTGGCACAAAGGCTTATTCAGAAGCGGTATATATACCATATACAAGATGGTTTGCAAGCCCCGTTACAAGGAATGATGCAGTGGTGTTTAATTTCCCTGAAAATGACACATTGATTAATATTGAAACGGAAGATTTGCATTTTGGTTCGCAGACCACGTATTACCAGGCAATACGGGATGTGCAGGCACAAAGCCCTGCACCTATTTCTTATGATAAGGCAAGGGAAATAATCTGGAATTTATACGGCGATAAAATTATTACTAGGCCAGTAGATAAAAGAGAAAACTTTATTAAGCGTTGCGTAGCAATACCCGGCGATACTATTGAAATTAAAAATGGCGAATTGTATATAAATAACAGGCCGCAGGATTATTTTCCTAACGCAGAAAGGCTTTATAAAGTAGTGGACCCGAAAACAACGCCGACAGATGCTGATGCTTTGGCTGCAATGGGGGTTCATGTAAGGGAAGACCAGGGCGATATAAGGCAATATCCAAACGGCGATGTTTTTGTAAACATAACCAATGAAGAAATGAAGAATATGCCACCCTCTAATAAAGCAAA
>CAYRRL010000441.1:0-3031 GCA_964426665.1 uncultured Ferruginibacter sp.
CTAACTGCAATGATTGGTATGCCACTGCTACAGAAGTTTCACCGCTTCTTGTTTCGCCATTCAGGTCCGTAACATCAGCATTCACTTCATAATAAAATGTTGGCTGGTCTTTTTTATTGATGCTTTCATCCGGCAATGCTTTGAATGTGATGGTAAATTCCCCTTTGCTATCGGTTACAACATTTCCATTGGTAATCTCAACTTCTTCATTCCTTCCATAAGGCGGCATTATTTTTCTTCCACCTTCACGATATGAAACGCCCCAATACCACCAAGGTTGGTAACGTACTTTTCTTACAACACGGTATTTAACCGCAGCACCATCTACATTATTACCAGCATAAGCTTTGGCTGTTCCAGTTACTTTTATACTGTCATTCACCCGGTAAGTGCCAGCAGGTTTTTTCACTTCCACAGAAAATTTGGGGCGCTTGTATTCCTCCACGCTGAAGGAATGCCAGCCATTGCCTGCCGAATCATACAAACTAAAGTTGCCATTCAAAGAACCTTCCGGCAATTTGAACGACCCATGGTAAGAGCCATATTCATTTGTTACCAGCTTCAGTTCATTTACTTTTTGCCCGTTGGCATCTTTTAATTGTACAGTTGTAGCAAAAGATGGAAACACTTTGCTTTCTGCTACTTTATTTTCTTTGCTAATAACAATGCCTTTGAAATAAATAGTTTGCCCGGGGCGGTAAATAGACCTGTCTGTAAATAAGAATGTTTGTATTTGCTTTTTGGGCTGTTCATAACTGTTGTACACATAATTGTAGATATTATCATCCATGTACAATTCATCGCTGCCGTTTGTTATTTGCAGGTTGATGTTCCTGTATTCTTTTGTTGCCTTTAATTTGAAATAACCGTTTTTATCTGTGGTGTATTGCTCTGCTTTTTTGTCTTCGTTGTTGCCGGTGTTGTAATTGTATTTGCTTTCCCACACCTGCACTTTGCTGTTGGCAAGAGGCTCACCATTATCACGGTTTAATACATAATAATCATTTTCATTATTGTGGATATAGCTGATGCTGCTTACATATACCAATTGCTTTGCAATAATGTTTTTATCCAATGCAAAGTTTTCATCAATACTTGTCAATAAAAAATAGACACCATGGTCTAAAGCATCTACTTTTATTTCTGTTGCATGTTCCTGGTAGTCCAATGGGTCAGGCAGGGCAACACTCCAGCTTTTCAAGGGTTTCATTGCCACATAACCCTGCCATATTTTTTCATAATCCCTCCTGTCAATTTTTTTTATTTCATCCCTTGATGTTTTTATCAACCGTAAATAAACTGTTTTCACATTTTTATATTTTACCAGCGTGCGGAAAGGCTGCAGCGGTACATTTACTTTTTCTGTTTCTAAGCTCAACGATGGCTGCAAAATACTGTTGAGTAAATTTTGTGCGTTGATGCCGCCTTCGCTCTTGGGATATTTTTTTATGGCCGCTTCACATAGTTCTTTTGCTCTTTTTATTTCGTATTGATTGTCTTTTTTAGTAAATGGGCCAAAATCCTGTCCTTTATCATAATAGATTTTCGCCCTTAAATACATTGCCAGTGCTGAGGCTTCGTTGCTGGGATATTTGTCTTCGATATTTTTTAAAGCAGCTTCGTATAATTTTTCTTTGCCTTCATTTACTGCATATTGATAAATGAAATTCAACCTTATCAAGTCTGCATCCAGCAAGGCATCTTTCTTTTCGTCATTGCTATGCCATTGCAAAATATCCTGCAGCAGTTCTATTGCATGATGATGGAGCGATAAAGTATCCTTTGTAATAAACTTGTGCTTTATAAATTCATTTGCCCGTGCAAAAGCCGCCGCATCATTAACGGTGAATTGATATGCAGGTTTTGTAATATCCCTTTCATCCGTCATAAAATAATCCAATGCCCTGAAGGCAAGGAAATCGTAAAGGGTGGGGCGGAGTTTCCTTGTGTTTTCGCCTTTGATAATAATGGCATCATAACCTTCCAGTTTTGTTGCTTTTAAAACCTGTTCTGTCTTTGCATCAAGCGATGCCTTGTAGCGCTTTGTTATTTCTGCATGCAGCTTTTCAAGGCTCCATGTGCTGATGTCTTTGCTTTTTTCTTCTTTTAATTCTGTTCTGTTGTAAAACTGCCAGCGGTGATTTTGCAGGTATTGCCACAGCATTTCTGCCTGCATGCTTTGTAAAATATTTTTTGCAGGAGATTTGGTTTTTTCAATCAGTGTGTCTATGAAAAAAATATTTTTCTCCTGGCTTTCTTCTTCCCTCATGTTCCTGTACTTTATCTGGTACATGCAGGCTTTTATTTGCTGGGCATCGTTCTTGTCTTTTATTGCTGCATTATAAATGCCAAGCACTTCTTTTAGTGCAGAGGCGGTAAGCCCTTTCTTTTCAAAAGCCTCCACTTTTTTCCATTGTTCAGAGTAATTGTTACTTTTTTGTGCCATAGCTGTATTAATAATTGCTAAGAAGCAAACTAAAACTAGGGTTGCTTTTTTCAGGAACATGATTGAACGATTTAAATACAAGATACAATTTGTTGTGTAGCCGTTGCAGCAGCTTTTGTTTCTGCAATAGCTGCCGGATGAAGAAAGCAAACTGTTTGCATATGCCAAAGCCTTATTTTTTTCTTTAACTATTTATTGGCCTTTTAAAACAACCACCCGGCACAGGGTTTGAAAACTATACTGCAAAACCAAAAGATATGAAACAGACATTTACCCTCCTCATCGCCGTTTTAATTTCAGTAAGCTCTTTTGCTTACCCTTTTTTTTCCAAACTCACTATCAGCAGCAGTTCTAATGCACAACTGAGGGTGATGGTTGACGGCAACCGCTACAATGCAAATAACAATTCAATTTCAGTAAATAACCTGCAGCAGGGCTACCACTCTGTAAAAGTCTATCAGCGCACCCGTGGCGGCAGGCCTTCTTCGCTTTTCAATAATGGGGCATACAGGTTGCTGTACAGTGCTAACGTATATGTAAAGCCACAATACCATGTTGATATTACCATTAACCGTTTTGGCAAAG
>CAYRRL010000442.1:0-3026 GCA_964426665.1 uncultured Ferruginibacter sp.
GAGTGAATTAACCCAACTGCCTAAAATGAAACTGCGTTGGGCAAAAAATTGTTTTAAAAAACGATATAATACCCTAATTATAACAGTTCAACACCGGCAAGCGCCGGGCTATTGGCTCATTTTTTTAAAAGAAACAACTTGGAAGTGCTTTTATATGGCAACAGGTTTAACCTGTATAAAAAATTATTTTAAGCAAGACTAAATTGTGTAAAATTTTGAAAACCAATTGGTTTCTGTCTGTCAATGTGTAGCCAAAACACATGAATTGCCCAAAGTTCTTATAAAAAAAAATGGCCTTTTGCTTGCTTGGTATGCTTTTGCCCCATATCTTCGTATCGGTTTTTCATAGGATATTGGATTTTAAAGCGGGACTAGATTTCTATCTTGGTCCCTTTTTTTATGCTTTTGCTTTACTGCATGTTTTATTAGCGGTTTTTAAAATGCAAACAATTGCAGTTAAACAGGTTTCATCAACTCGCCTTCTTTATTTAAGATAACCTCTTTTTCTGCCTGAAGAAAATCGAGAACTTTCCAGAGTTTTTCTTTTCTTGTTTTTGTTAGGTTGCCAAACAGGCGGCTTATTTGAACCGGGCCGTCATTAATCATGTTAAAAATATAATTACTCAATTCGTCAAACTCTTCCTTGCTTATATTTTTGCCTCTTTTATTAATACAGTTGTCGCAAAGGCCGCAGTCTTTTGTAATGGCTGCATTAAAATAATCAGCAATCTGTTTGCTGCGGCACAAGGTGGTGCCAAGCGCAAATGAACAAATGGCAGCAACCCTTCTTTCAAAAAGTTCTTTTCGTTTTAAATAATTATCAAGGTTAATAACAAAACTGTCTGCATACATCCTGTTTTGGAGCAAAGTTACCTGCGGCTTGTCTTTTTGTGCCTGGTAAGAAAGGATGCCAAAACTATGCAGTTGTTTTAGCCCTTCAATAATAGCATCCCGGCTTTGTTTAGTAAAAGAAGAAAGTTTTGTTTCATTGATGCTGGCAGGGAAATCAAATATGCCTTCGTAAGAACGCAAGAGCGATTTTGCTAGTTCGCTTAATGCCGGCTGTGTGTTTTCCAAATCGTTTAATTGCTCTTTTGTACAGGTGAACACCACTGTTGACGGCTTTAAAAAAGCCTCGCTTAATACAAGCACACCCTCCTGCTCCAGCGCTTTGACGGCATAAGCAGCGGTGAGGATGTCTGTTTTAAAATAAGAAGAGAATGTTGCAATATCAAAATCATAACTAATGCCCCCGCCGCTGCCTGCCGGTACTTGCAGGTGGTTCATTACATCTGTGTATATTTTTTTTACAATTGATTTATCCGGGAAACGGGTATTGCTTTGCTGTTGCAATTCTTTCAGCTCTCTTTCATTATACAATAGCACAGCATAAGCTCTTTTGCCATCACGGCCTGCCCGCCCTGCTTCCTGGTAATAATTTTCAAGGCAATCCGGTACATCATAGTGCACAACTGTCCTTACGTCGGGCTTGTCAATTCCCATTCCAAAGGCGTTGGTGCAGGTAATAACCCTTGTTTTGTTCCTTATCCAATCTTCCTGTTTCCTGCTGCGTTCTTCGTTGCTAAGGCCTGCGTGGTAAAAATCAGCGGAGATGCCTTTTAGATTTAATAAATCTGCAATGTCTTTTGTGTGCTTCCTGCTTTTGCAGTACACAATAGCAGCACCGGGCACGCTCTTCAGTATTTCCAGCAGTTTATTTTGTTTTGACGGCGCATCAAAAGCACTGTAAGAAAGATTGGGCCTGTCAAATGATTGTTGAAAACGTTGATGATTTCTATTGAATAACAATTTATCGCAGATATCATCCTGCACATGCTTTGTGGCAGATGCTGTTAATGCCAGCACAGGAACGCCGGGCAAGTACTCTCTCAAATTGGCAATACGCAAATAAGGCGGGCGGAAATCGTAGCCCCATTGTGAAACGCAATGTGCTTCATCCACTGCAATCAAATTAATATTCATGGCAGGCAGGTATTCCAAAAACAACTTTGTTTCAAGCCTTTCAGGCGAAACATACAAGAATTTGTAATTGCCATGAATAGCGTTTTGCAATGTCTTTTTTGTTTCGATAAAGCCCATGCCCGAATAAACAGACAGTGCAGGCACGCCTTTGCGTTGCAGGTTTTCCACCTGGTCTTTCATTAAAGCAATCAATGGGCTTACTACCAGGCAAATGCCCTCCTTAGACAAAGCAGGCACCTGAAAGCAAACAGACTTGCCGCCGCCGGTTGGCAGCAGGGCCAATGTATCCTTTCCATTTAGTACTGAATTTATGATGTCTTCCTGCAATGGCCGGAATGCATCGTGGCCCCAATATTGTTTTAGTATTTGGTGGATTGACAATTGCGTAATTTCTGGCTCAAATTAAACCACTTTCTTATAATTAAGCCATACAGAATTTATAGCCAGCACCACATCGCTCAGGCCCATGGCAAGCGCTGCAAAACCGGGTTGCAGCAAGCCCATGGCAGCAACAGGTATTGCCACCACATTATAAATAAAAGCCCAAAACAAATTCCCTTTTATTGTTGAGAAGGTGTGTTTTCCCAAACCCAAAGCCATTGGCAAATGCTGAATGCCTTTGTTCATTAATACAACCTGTGCTGTTTGCATGGCAAGTTGCGTGGCTTCGCTTAACGAAATGCCAATGGTTGCCTTTGCTAATGCAGGCGCATCGTTAATGCCATCGCCAACCATTGCCACTGGCGCAATATTATTTAACTGCTCAATAATCTTTAATTTTTCGTCAGGTGTTTTCTCCGCATGCACTTCATCAATACCCAATTGTGCTGCAACGGCATTTGTTCTTTCTATGCTATCGCCACTTAACAAAACAGTCTTGATGCCTTTGCTGTGAAAGTATTTTATAACATCAGCCGCTTCCATTCTTATTTCATCTTCCACATCAATCCATCCAAGCAACTCGCCATTTTTTAAAAGATAGGCAGCATGCGATTGATCCTTTGTTTGCTGAAGGGCAGTTTTGTAAGAACCAATGGAGAATT
>CAYRRL010000443.1:0-3013 GCA_964426665.1 uncultured Ferruginibacter sp.
CCAGGCACGGCATAGTTGCTTTTGGGCTGCGCTGGTTTTTCTTCAATGCTCAGGGCATTAAAGGCTGCATCAAATTCCACCACGCCATACCTTTCAGGGTCACTCACAGGATAAGCGAAGATTACAGCTCCATCCGGGTTGGCAGATGCCTGCAATAATTTGCTGAAGCCAGTGCCATAAAAAATATTATCGCCCAGTACTAAAGCAACGCTGTCTTTGCCAATAAATTTTTCGCCAATTACAAATGCCTGGGCAAGGCCGTTGGGCACTTCCTGTTTGGCATACTCAATTTTGCAGACCCATTGTGAGCCGTCGCCAAGCAGGCGCATAAATTGTCTTTGGTCATCGGGAGTTGTGATGATTAATACTTCATTTATGCCAGCCAGCATGAGTGTGCTAAGCGGGTAATAAATCATCGGCTTGTCATAAATAGGCATGAGTTGTTTGCTGATACCCATGGTAATTGGGTATAACCTTGTTCCGCTTCCTCCTGCTAATATTATTCCCTTCATTATCTTTTATGGTATTGTGATTCGTAATAGTGCTGATAGTTTCCGCTGGTAACATCATCAAGCCATTCTTTATTATTGAGATACCAATCTATTGTTTTTGAAATGCCTTCTTCAAATTGCAAAGATGGCAACCACCCCAACTCATCTTTTAATTTTGTTGCATCTATGGCGTAGCGCAAGTCGTGGCCAGCCCTGTCTTTTACATAAGTAATGAGTTTTTCCGATGTGCCTTTTTCCCTTCCGAGCTTTTCATCCATCTGCCTGCACAACTCTTTTACCAAGGCAATATTTGTCCATTCATTGTGCCCGCCAATATTATACGTTTCGCCAACTTTCCCTTTATGAAAAATTACATCAATAGCCCTTACATGGTCTTCCACAAACAACCAGTCCCTCACATTTTCTCCCTTTCCATAAATAGGGAGTGGCTTATTGTTGATGATATTATGAATACAAAGCGGTATCAGTTTTTCAGGGAAATGATAAGGCCCGTAATTATTGCTGCAGTTTGAAATTTTTACAGGCAAATGGTACGTGTGCCAAAACGCCCTCACCATATGGTCGCTGGAAGCTTTGGATGCTGAGTAAGGGCTTCTTGGGTCATAAGCGGTTTCTTCTGTAAAAAAGCCTGTTTCGCCTAACGAGCCATACACTTCATCGGTGCTGATATGGTAAAATACTTTCCCTTCATAATTGCCATTCCAGGCCTGCTTAGCCGTATGTAATAAAGTAGCTGTGCCCAATACATTGGTAGTTACAAACGCTAACGGATCTGTAATGCTCCTGTCCACATGGCTTTCTGCTGCACAATGCAATACGCCGGTAAACTGGTGGATGTCAAACAACTCCTTCAATAAAGCCCCATCAGTAATATCCCCTTTTACAAAAGTATAGTTGGGCTTGTCCTCAATATCCTTCAGGTTTTCGAGGTTGCCTGCATAGGTGAGCTTGTCAATATTTACAATCTTATAATCAGGGTATTTGTTTACAAATAGCCTTACAAGGTGTGAGCCTATAAAACCTGCGCCGCCGGTAACCAGTATTGTATGCATAGCTTTCGCTTTTGTGAGGCGGCAAAAATAGAGATTATTGGGCAAGTATGGCAAACCCTGTTTTTGGGCTTGGGTGCAGCAAAAAAGCCAGCCAGCCCAATTTATTTTAAAATAAGTTTGGCTGGCTGGAGCCATTAATCGTATATTTGCGATATAAAATTGAAAAAGCGGCAGCTCAGCTGCTTTTTTAAAACAAACACCCATCGTAAAAAAACGATTAATGAACAGAAAAAGCCATTGGGAAAATGTGTTTAGCAAAAAGCAGGCTAACGAGGTAAGCTGGTACCAGCCTGTGCCAAAGGAGTCGCTGGGTTTTATCAGCCAGTTTAACCTTGATAAAAATGCAGCCATTATTGATATTGGCGGCGGCGACAGCTTTTTGGTTGACAACCTGCTTGCGCTTGGCTATACCGATATTACGGTATTAGATATTTCGTCCGCAGCTATTGAAAGGGCGAAAAAAAGGCTGGGCAAAAAAGCTGCAATGGTTAATTGGGTTGTAAGCGATATACTTGATTTTGCAACCAATCAAAAATTTGATTGCTGGCACGACAGGGCTGCATTTCATTTTTTAACCACAGAAAAGGAAATTGAAAAATACCTTTCCATTGCACAGGAGCATATTTCATCAAATGGCAAAATGGTGATTGGCACTTTTTCAACCGAAGGCCCTGAAAAATGCAGCGGCCTGCCGGTAAAGCAATATGATGAAAACGCTTTGTCTGCCATTTTGCAAAAATGGTTTACAAAAATCAAGTGTATTACCACAGAACACATCACTCCATTTAAAACAATACAACAATTTTTATTCTGCAGTTTTCAAAAACAATACCGTTATGGCCATTCATAAAAAAGAGGAATTTAACCAGAAAGAACAGGAACTGGCTGCTTTTGCAAAAGCATTGGCACACCCTGCAAGGATTGCAATTTTAAAAGTATTGGCGCAGCACAACGAATGTATTTGCGGCGAGATAGTGGAAGTGCTTCCGCTGGCGCAATCCACTGTGTCGCAGCATTTAAAAGAATTAAAAACTGCAGGGCTGATAACGGGAACTGTTGATGGGCCAAAGAGTTGCTATTGCATCAACTGGAAAGCATTTGAAAAATTCATGGGTGAATTCAGTTTCTTGTTTAATAAACTGAAAGTGCAAAATGAAAAAGCCTGTTGTTAAAATGTATTTTCTAATTTAAAATAAAGTAAAGCCATGAACAACGATTCACAAATCAAAGAACTGGTAAGGGAAAAGTATGCTGCCATTGCGGAGCAAAGCCAAACACAAAACGCTGCATCTTGCTGTGGCGCTACCTCATCCTGCTGCGGCGATGAGGTTTATAACATTATGGCAGATGATTACACAAAACTGGAAGGGTATAACCCCGATGCAGATTTAGGGTTGGGCTGCGGCCTGCCAACAGAATTTGCCAAAATAAAAGAAGGCGATACAGTGA
>CAYRRL010000444.1:0-2965 GCA_964426665.1 uncultured Ferruginibacter sp.
GCGAAAGACCGAAGAAGCATTTACAAACTGCTGCTGCTTATGAAATTTACCATTGCTTTGCTGTTGTTTGCCTCATTGCATGTTTCTGCCAAAACTTATTCACAGGACAGAATTACCCTCAAGCTGCAATCAGCCGAACTTAAAACAGCATTAAAACAAATTGAAAAGAAAAGCATCTTCCGCTTTTTGTACAACGATGACGTGGTGTCTGCACACCGCAAAGTGAACATTGACGCTAACAATGCGTTGGTGACAGAAGTGCTTGACAATATTTTGGGGGAAGCGAGCCTTGGGTACAAAGTGCTTGACAATAATTTGGTGGTTATTACCCAAAAAGATTTTGAAATACTGGAAACTAAAGTTTCCGGGAAAGTAACCGGCCCTGATGGGCAAGGCGTGCCGGCAGTAACTGTAAGGGTGAAAGGTTCGAATGCTGCAACAGCTACGGCTGCCGATGGTACTTATAGCATCACAGCCCCAGAAGGCGCTACGCTTGTGTTTTCTTCAGTGGGCTATATTTCACAGGAAGTGAAAGTGGGAGGGAATACTACTATAAATGTAACACTGCAGATAGCTGCAAAAGATATAAATGAAGTAGTGGTGATTGGTTATGGCACTGCCAGCAAAAGGGACTTGACGGGGTCAATTACAAAAGTATCAGGTAGAGAAGTAGCAGACAAACCAAATGGTAACCCGATAGCGTCTTTACAAGGCAAGGTTGCCGGCCTTACTGTGGTAAACAATGCTGTACCGGGAGAAAGGCCTGATATCCGTATCAGGGGCACAATTAGCCTTGGGTCAGTAAACCCATTATATGTGGTAGATGGTATTTTTACTGACAATATTGATTTCTTGAACCCAAATGATATTGAAAGTATTGAAATTTTGAAAGATCCATCATCGCTGGCGATATTTGGTGTAAAAGGAGCTTCTGGTGTAATTGCAGTAACTACTAAGAGGGCCAAGTCGGGACAGCTTTCGATTAATCTTAGCTCAAACTTTGGGGCTAAAAAAATTGTAGATAAAATTGAAATGGCAAGCGCCAGTGAGTTTAAAACCATTTTGGCACGGGAAGCAGCAAGCAGATTGGCCGATGACCCTAATGATGTAATCCTTACAAACTTTATTAATGATGAGCAGGATAAGTGGACTGGCAATACCAATTGGGTGGATGCAGTAACAAGAACGGCTTTATTTAATAATTCAAACCTTAGTTTATCTGCAGCATCAGATAGAAATAAATTTAGTATGGGTTTTGGATATACATTGGATCAGGGGCTTGTAAAAAGATCGCAATACAAGCGCTATACCCTCACCATGAATGACGAGTATAGGATAAATAAACTTATAAAAGTAGGATTCAATCTTATAGGATCAAGCGAAAAACTGCCCTATAATAGCAGTGCCCTGTTTGATGCAAGAAAAGCATTGCCCATAATACCAGATGGAACAAAGCAATTTAAACTTAGAAACCCTTATCTTTCTCCATTTGATAGTGCAACCTATAATGTTTATGCCACCACGCCTGTAATTCAGAATACAGAAAGGAACCCATTGCTTGTAATTGAAAATAACTGGAATAAGTTGATAAGTGACAGGTTGAGGGCTGTAGGTAACGTATTTGTAGAATTGAATTTTACAAAAGAACTCAGTTTCAGGGCTACATTGTATAAGGATTATACATTTGGCGATGAAAGGACTTATTCACCTGTGTATTATGCCTATAACCCAGCTGCTGCCAACCCGGCTCAGCAGGCATTTTTATACAATCCACTTAGCTCCGTAAATGTAAAAGACTATAATCAGCGCTCAACGCAACAGGATTATATTTTAACATACAAGAAAGTATTTGGAGAGCATTCGGTTGCAGCAACTGTAGGAAACACTTGGTACAAGGCAGGGTATAACGAAAATACCAGTTTGGCAAAATCTGTGGCAGGCGACCAGCCAATACCAGATAACCCACGTTTTTGGTATGCTTCTAATGGTTTTGCAATACCAGCTAATCCAAGGTCAAACCAATGGGAATATACAACAGTTTCTTTTTTAGGCCGTGTGCTTTACAATTACAAGAACAAGTATTATCTAACAGGTTCTTATCGTAAAGATTATGCAAGCAATATTAATGACGACTACAGCAAAAAAGGGCAAAGTTTTTGGGCTGTGGGCGCAGGATGGGAAATATCCCGTGAAAACTTTATGGGTAATCAATCGGCATTTAATTTTCTCAAGCTAAAAGGTTCAATTGGTGTTCTTGGCAATTTTAATACCGGAAGTATTGGTGGATACTACCCATTCTATCCTAGTGTCAATGCTACACAGGCAACATTTGGTGTCAATACTGTTTCGGTATTTGAAAACAGTTTTTTACCCGATCCTAATTTAAAGTGGGAAAGTGTGCATGCAAAAGAAATTGGTATTGAATTTGGGCTTCTTGGAAATAAAATTCATGGCGAAATTAACTACTACAATAAGCGAACTAAGGATTTGCTAACAGGTGTTAAGCAAATAAATATTTTGCCTCTATTAAGGAACTTTGGAGAAATATCAAACTCGGGGTTTGAGTTTAGCGCTTCATGGACCCAGAAAATCAATAAGGATTTTAGCCTAACAGTTTCCGGTAATCTTACAACGTTCAACAATAAACTTATTAGCCTGACTCAGCCTATTGGTGGCGACCCTCAATTTCCAAGTAAAACAGAAACTGGTCAACCAATTGGGTACTTTTATGGTTATGTAGTAGAAGGGTTGTACCAGTCGTATGCTGATATTCTTAAATCTCCTGTTGTAAAAGTATCCGGTGGGCCGGTAAGGCCAGGGGACTTTAAGTACAAAGATATTGATGGCGATGGGGATGTTGATGAACTGGACCAAACCAACATAGGAAACCCTACACCAGACTTTACATACGGCGCTGGTATAACTTTAAATTACAAACGCTTTGATTTTACAGTTGATATAGCAG
>CAYRRL010000445.1:0-2961 GCA_964426665.1 uncultured Ferruginibacter sp.
CAACAACGCTGTTGATTATTTCATCAGCCCTATTGTGGACAACAGCGCTTCGTTCGATTCCGTGCATGTAGATTTTGATTTGGCATACAGGCCAGGCAGGAACTACCCGGGCTCAACTGTACTGCCCTTAGACACGCTTGAAATATTAGCAAGCAACGACTGCGGCACCACATTTACCAGCGTATGGAAAAAATGGGGCGATGCCTTGCAAACAATCAACGACCCTAACTACGCATGGGACACTTCTTTTGTTCCAAATGCAGGCGAATGGAAAAGGCAAAGGGCCTATTTGTCCCCCTTTGTTGGCTCAGATAATTTCCAGTTGTACTTTGCTATGAAGGGCAACAAGCAAAATAAATTATGGATTGACAATATCAATATCAGTTCGCAAACGCTGCCGCAAAAATTGAAAGACCAGGGCTATCTTATTTACCCTAACCCATTCAACGGTACCTTCCGCATACACCACCATGGCATAGAGCCACCGGTTGATTTGCAGGCAGTGCTGGTTTATAATGCATCAGGGCAAACGGTATGGAGCAAGGAATACAATGGCAATGCAGACAGGCAGATATTTATTAATATGGGCAATGCTGCAAACGGCATGTATATTTTGAAAATGATTTACACTAACAGGACGGTGATTGAAAGAATTGTGAAAGCGCAATAAACTTTGCTATACATTTTGAAACAGTCCCGTCGTAAACGACGGGACTGTTTTGTTTATAAATATGCACACGTATAACTTTGCAAAAAAAATACCATGAACGCTTCGATAGATACCCTGATTGAATTTACTACTGACAAAGCCTTGCAGGGAATAGCAAAAAAAGTAAAGCAACAGCAAAGGATAACAGATGAAGAAGGTTTGCTGTTGTTTGAAAAAGGGAGCCTTGCATTTGTAGGCGCACTGGCTAACTATATAAGGGAAAAACTTCATGGCGACACGGCTTACTTCAACAGGAACTTCCATATTGAGCCTACTAACGTCTGTGTGTTCAGTTGCAAATTTTGCTCTTACAGCCGCCTGTATGCACACCGTGACGAAGGCTGGGAACTAAGCATTGATCAAATGCTTGATATAGTAAAAAGCTACGATGGCAAACCCATAACTGAAGTACATATAGTTGGCGGCGTGCACCCCAAAATGGACATGGCATATTTTATTGAACTGATGCAGAAAATTAAAAGCCACCGCCCTGAGCTGCATGTAAAAGCATTTACGGCAGTAGAATTAGACTATATGTTCCGCAAAGCAAAATTGACAGTGGAAGAAGGGATGAAACAATTGCATGAGGCCGGCCTTGACAGCCTGCCCGGCGGCGGCGCAGAAATATTTGCCCCGGAAATAAGAATGGAAATTGCAGGCGACAAAGTGGATGCCGATGGTTGGCTGAAAATTCATGAAACGGCGCACAATTTAGGGATGCACAGCAATGCTACCATGCTGTATGGCCATATAGAAAAATATAAGCACCGCATCGATCACATGAGAAGATTGAGGGAACTGCAGGACAAAACAAAAGGCTTCAATACTTTTATACCCTTAAAATTCCGCAACAGCAATAATGATATGAGCAATGTGGCAGAAAGCACTATTGTAGAAGATATGCGGATGTATGCCATTGCAAGGGTTTACTTAGACAACTTCCCCCATTTAAAAGCATACTGGCCTATGCTTGGCCGGGAGAATGCACAGCTTACTTTAAGCTATGGCGTAAATGATATTGACGGCACAATTGACGACAGCACAAAAATTTACAGCATGGCAGGCAGTGAGGAACAGGCACCAACCATGACAACCGAAGAACTGGTAACGCTGATAAAACAAGTTGGGCGAAAACCCGTGGAAAGGGATACGCTTTACAATGTGGTAAAAGACTATAGCAATGTGGATTTGGAAGCGGCTGACAATGCAAGCCTTAACTAATGCCGGCAAACAGCAACAGAGGTTAATTGCTGTACCTTTTTAAACAATTCATCCGGCACAAATGGCTTTAAAACAAAACCGTTTATATCAAGCCCCTTTATTTCATTTTCCACTTCGTTTGGCAGGCTTGCCGTTAATGCAATTATAGGTATGCTTATGCCTTTATCCCTTATTGTGCGTATAGCTGTATAGCCATCCATTACAGGCATATGCAGGTCCATCAATACCAACTTATGCCGTGCAGTATCAAGTTTATCTACTGCCTGCTGGCCGTTCTCGGCTACATCAATAACAGCGCCCCAGCTTTCTAAAAATGTTTTGGCAACGAGAATATTGATAGCATTGTCTTCCACTAATAAAATTGTTGCTCCCATTAATGGCTGTTCTTCTTTTAGTGGCAGCAACGTTGTTTCTTCTTTTTCCTCAATTAATTTTTCGCTGGCAAAAAATGTTTGCGTAAAAAAGAAAGTGGAGCCTTTGCCCTCTTCGCTTTGCAGTTGCAGCCTGCTGCCCTGCAGTTCCAATATCTTTTGCGTAATAGAAAGGCCAAGCCCCGTGCCGCCAAAGCTTCTTGAGGTTGATGAATCAGCCTGGGTAAAACGCTCAAATATTAATTGCTGCTTTTCTTTGGCAATGCCGATGCCGGTATCTTCTACTGAAAATAAAATAGTGGCTGATTTATCATCTTTCTCCATCAATGTGGCTTCAATCATCACATAGCCCTCTTTAGTAAACTTAACTGCATTGCCAACAAGGTTGTGCAACACCTGCGCCAATCTTGTCGGGAAAGTCTCTATCACTGCCGTTGCTGCTGCTGGCCTGTCGGTATTGTCACCATCGATTACGAACAAGCGTGCCTTCTGGTTCAACCAGTTGATGGCTGTCGCCGATCTGAGGACCATCCTCCTGGATTTGACGAGCGAGGCCCAAAAATGTACCACACAACAACAACAACCGCAAATGCAAAAGCCTGCTGCTGATCCCATTGCAGAAGGGAAGAACAATGATGATGACGTAAATCAGTCGTCACC
>CAYRRL010000446.1:0-2960 GCA_964426665.1 uncultured Ferruginibacter sp.
GATATACTGGCCAGCATTGAGTATGCAGTAAAGTATGTGGGCTCAAAGATACTGGTAGTGCTGGGCCACACTGGATGTGGTGCTATTAACAGCGCTAAACAGGGCGTGACAGACGGGCATATAACGGGATTGCTCAAACGCATTACGCCATCTATAAGCAAGGCAATGCTCATTGACGAAGAATATAAATTTGGCGACAAAGTAGCATACGCCAATGTGGAGCACAGCCTGGAAGAAATATTGAACCAAAGTGAAATAGTAAGAGACATGTTTAAGAAAGGGGAAATAGGCTTGCTTGGTGGCGTGTACAATATTGAAAATGGCGAGGTGGATTTCTTTAAAAACTTAACCAAAGAAAAAAAACAGGAAAAGAAAGCTGTTCAAGTTTAAACCATAAAAATATCTATGCAATTAAGTTTAAAAAGCCTTAAAAGCGACCTGCCATCAGGGCTTGTTGTATTTCTTGTAGCATTGCCTTTGTGCCTGGGCATTGCACTGGCATCCGGTGCACCGCTTTTCAGCGGATTGATTTCAGGCATTGTTGGCGGCGTTGTTATTGGTGCTTTGAGCAATTCCCCATTAAGTGTAAGCGGCCCTGCGGCAGGGCTTGCAGCTTTAGTATTTGGCGCTATTACCACCATTGGGAATTTCCCTTTGTTTTTATGTGCCGTGCTTATCGCCGGCATTTTGCAAATAGCGCTTGGAGCAGCCAAAATGGGCGGCATTGCCAACTACATCCCCAGCAGTGTTATCAAAGGCATGCTTACCAGCATAGGTATTTTAATTATTGCTAAACAAATCCCCCACGCATTTGGCTATGATAAAGATGAAAAAGGAAATGTTACTGAACTTATCCCCTATGGAAGCGAAGACATGCATGAATTACTGCAACCACTGCAGCATATAGAAGTTGGTATCACAATAATATGTGCGGTATCAATTATTATTATGCTGATTTGGGAAAAGCCTTTTATAAAAAAGAGGCTTCCATTTATTCCAGGTGCATTGGTGGCAGTGGTGGTGGCAGTGGTTCTTAATCAAATATGGGAAGCTACCGGCAGCAAACTGGCAGCAGAAAATGAACACCTTGTAAAAATACCTATCGCCAAAAGCGCAAGTGAATTTTTTGGCTTTTTTACATTGCCGGACTTTAAAGGATTTTTGGATGGCAAGGTAATTATGTATGGGGTGTTCATTGCCGTTATTGCTTCGCTTGAAACATTATTGAGCATTGAGGCCATTGACAACCTTGACCCTGAAAGGCGTGTGACCAATACCAACAGGGAACTGTTTGCACAAGGCATAGGCAATGCAGCCGCAGGCTTAATTGGCGGTTTGCCAATTACCAGTGTAATTGTGCGGAGCAGTGCTAATGTAAATGCCGGCGCAAAGTCAAAGCTGTCTGCTATCATACATGGCATATTGTTGCTGGTATGCGTTATCCTCATTCCATGGCTGCTTAATAAAATCCCCTTGTCTGCACTGGCTGCTATCCTTTTGCTTACAGGCTATAAACTGGCGAAGCCTTCATTCTTCAGGCAAATGTTCAGTAATGGCAAATACCAATTTATCCCATTTATAGTAACAGTAATTGTAATCCTTGCCATTGACCTTTTTAAAATATACCCGCCTGTGAGCGGAAAGGGCCTGGTAATTGGTGTGGGCGCCGGCATCATTGCTGCCTTGGGTGCCATTCTTCACGGCAATCTTAAAAATTCTTATTACTTCCATGAAAGCAAACACCATGAAGGGGATGCCATTAACATCAGCCTTTCGGAAGAAGTATCTTTTTTAAACAAAGCCGCCATCAGGCAAACGCTGGATAATTTACCAGTCAACACTAAAGTGCTGATTGATGCCAGCAAGACATCTTACATTGATTTTGACGTGCTCGAACTGATAAAAGAATTCAGGGATATCAAGGCACCACTGAAAAATATAAGCTTGCAATTAAAGGGCTTTAAAGAAAAGTACCAGATAGAAAACGAATTAAACGTGCAGTCCGTACACTAAAAGCGAAAGCGATATTTTATAGATGGCAGGAAAAACATTTGATGTTGCCCATGTACTGCATGAGCTGAAACACTTTTTGCCTTCGCAACAGGCGCTAAAAGATTTTATACACCATAACTCCCTTCATGCGTTTCAACACATGAAGTTTTATGACGCCATTTTCAAAGCGTCTAAAATTTTCGGCTTTCAAGTGCATTTGCAACTGGATGAATACAGGCAGTTGTATAAAACGGGCAGGATAAGGGAGGATATACTGGAAAAAGTAATTGGCAGCAAAAAGGCAAATGTGAAAGAATGGAAAGAGAGGCTGCTTTATAAAGAATATGATACTATCAACCACCCGCGGATTGGCCAGTTAAGAAAGCATTGGAAAGATATTTACCATCTTGATTTAGATAACAAAACGCATCCTCTTCTCTTCCGCATCCTTTGTGCTTTTTTAGACCAGGGCATTGCTATTGAAAACATGCCGGTGGTAAACAAAAGCTTTGCAGAAACAATCAAAGCACTGGAGCAAAACAGTTTTGTAAGTTTTTTCAAAACAAAAAAAGTACGCCGAAAGTTTATCTCCGGCAATTATTCTATTGAAGAGTTATTAAGAACAGTCGTTGGCAAGGAGGAATATTTTGAACAGTATTTATTCGACCAGCATTTTGCCCACCACGGCTGGAGCGGTTTTGTGAGTGCAGTGGAAGACAACCCCCAAACCTTGCTGGACCCCAAAAAAATAACACTGAAAGAATTGGTTGAGTTTGAGTTGCTGCTGGAATTGGATGCTTTGAATTATAACCTTGGCAACAAATGGCAGCCGTTGGCAAATAGCATAACTGCCGGCCCCCTGCATTTATTTGATGACATCGCTAAAACAGAATTTGCAGAAGCGATTGAATTATGGCAGGATACTTTTGAATGGAGTTATTATGATTCTGTTTTAAAAGGCATCCAGC
>CAYRRL010000447.1:0-2950 GCA_964426665.1 uncultured Ferruginibacter sp.
AACCCTAGTAAAAAAATTATACTTTTAACTTCTCCCTCCAGCCCAGCATTCCCCCAACTAAATTTTTTGTGTTTTTAAAACCAGCCATATCCAGTATTTGGCAGGCCTGGCCGCTGCGGTTGCCACTCCGGCAATACACTATCAGCTCTTCATTTTTAAAATCTTCCAATTCATCAAGCTGCATTGTTTGCACTTTGCCCAAGGGGAACAGCAGCCCGCCAATGTTGAACTCTGCATTTTCATGCGGCTCCCTAACATCAATAATGTTGAGTTTTTCGCCTGCATCTAATCTGTTTTTAAGTTCCTCTACGGTGATAGTTGTCATGTGTATGTTATTTGGTATTCATTAATAGTATGGGCCTGCTTATTGCCTCTTGCCTTCATGCTTCTTAATACCTGAGTGTTGAATCTGCTGGTTTTTCCCTCTGCAAAAATATGTCCATTACCTGGCCCGGTTTTATAAATTGAATTTGGTTGTTTGCATCCATATGCGGCGGCCGCTGTTGGAATATGAAAGCATTCATCGTATCTTTTACGTCGGGGCTGGCTACAATAGTAACCAGCACGCCCATGCTGTCCAGCTCTGCTTTTATTTCGCCGTAAGTTTTGCCATAAAATTCCGGCACTATTTTATTTGTGGCTTCGTCGCTGCCCGCTGAGATAAGCAAATCTATTTTGCTCCCCCATTGCACTTTTGTGCCGGGCTCTATACGGCTGCCTTTGTAGCGTTGCTCTAGTATGGTGCCTTTTGCAAAATCAAACCGGAATGCGGTATCGCCCAATTGCAAATGGTTACGGTGCAAAATATCCAATACATAATTGAGTGTTTTGCCTTCTAAAGAGGGCATTACAATCATTGGCGGCACATAACGGTTAACAGTAATAAAAACTGTGCGGTTTACTTTAACTGTTGAGCTAGCATCTGGCAACTGCTTTATTACAGTGCCCCGTGTAATTGTATCAGTATAAACAGAGTCAGCAATTATTACTTCAAAACCCTTCGCTTCCAAAAACTTTACAGCTTCGGCCGTTGTCTTGCCGGTAACAGCAGGCACAGTAAGGTAATCGCCATGCTTTGTTATCCAGCCAAGCAGTTGCAGCACAAAAAAAATAATTAAAAAACCAAGCCCTGCAGCGGCCAAAAAGTTTACCCAAAAAGGGCGGTGCGTTATGAATTTGAACATTCTTATAATTGAATATTGAATATTGAATATTGAATATTTGGCAAAGCATTCAACCCTAACACCAAATTGCAAACATCAAACAATTATTTTTGAAAACACTCTTCTATTAACGCACTATAAAAATCTTTCAGCGTCCAGCCCATTGCCCTTACCTGTTGCGGCACAATGCTGGCTTCGCTTTGGCCAGGCACCGTGTTTATTTCCAGCATAAATGGCTTGCCTGCTGCTTCGTCATAAATAAAATCAATCCGCACCACGCCGCGGCAGTTGAATATGCTGTAGGCTTTTTTGGCTGCGGCCCTTATTTTTTCTGCAATGCTTTCATCAACCTCTGCCGGTGTTACTTCTTCGCTGGCGCCTTCGTATTTTGCTTCATAGTCAAAAAATTCTTTCTTGCTTTTTACCTCCGTCATTGGCAAGGTAATGATATTGCCTTTTGTTTTAAAAACACCAATTGTAAACTCCCTCCCTTTTATGTATTCTTCCACCAGCACCTGTGTATCTTCTTTAAAAGCTTTTGTTACTGCCTGGCCAAGTTCTTCGGTATGGCTGTTCACCTTGCTCATGCCAATGCTGCTGCCGCCATTGTTGGGCTTTACAAACACCGGGAATTTTAAATGCTTCACACTCTCATCAGCGCTATCAAACTGCCCTTTGATAAGCAAAACAGAATTAGCAACATTAATGCCGCTTGCGCCCGCCACCGCCACGGTAAACCTTTTATTGAAAGTTAATGCCGATGTGGCCGCATCGCATGATGTGTAGGGTATGCCAAGGCAATCTAAGTAACCCTGCAGTTTGCCATCTTCTCCTGGCGTACCATGAAGGGCAATCAATACAGCATCAAACAAAATTTTTTTGCCATTTACGGCAATACTAAAATCGTTTTTATCAACCGGTATTTTTTCGCCGGAAGGCGTTGCATAAAACCAGCCCTTTGGATTAATATCAATTAAATAATAACCCCATTTTTCTTTGTCAATATTCTGCTCTATGGTGGCGGCTGTTTTGTAAGAGATTACAGACTCTCCGGAGTAACCGCCTGTTACAAGGGCAATTGTTTTCTTCATCATTTAAAAATAAAAGGTAAAACACAAAGCAGCCAACCGCTCTTTTAGCGCTTATGCGGTAAAAATATAGAAAAGAAGTTATTATCCCTAAAGGCTTGTTTTTGATTTTGCCTTTTAACTTTTCCCTTGCTATTCCACGCCTTCGTTACCTGATTGCAGCACAAACTTCCACCTGCCATTGGGCTGCTTTTTCCAAACCGTAACATAAGAGCCATAAAATACTGTGTCTTCATTGGCAGGCTTTACAGAATACACCCCATATGTATAGCCCAAATCGCCGGATGCGGCTATTGCAGCATCCTTTGGTTCCCATGTCATGGCAAAAGACGTGTCGTTGCTTTGGGTGATAAAGTCCATAGCTGCCCCGCCTGCAAGCGGCAATGAACCCGGGCGCAGCAGCACGCCATCGTTGTCTATAAATTCTGTGTACGCTTTTCTTAAGCCTTCCCGCTCGCTAAGGGCCGAAAACTCCCTGTCAGTATCCATCATTTCAATTTTTGCTGCAAGGGATGCTTCTTCTTTCTTGTTATCCTTTTTTTGCCTGATGATGCAGGAAACAAAAGGCAACAGGCAAAAGGCAACAGGCAATAAAAATAATAACCTCTTCATAAAACAAAATATGGTGAAAGATACTTTTTCTTCAAAACAAAAAAGGCGAAAGTATTGTAAAATACCCTCGCCGTTGATGCAGGAAAT
>CAYRRL010000448.1:0-2935 GCA_964426665.1 uncultured Ferruginibacter sp.
CCTGAAATCTGCAATATGCAGAAATACACTATTCAAGCAATGATTGGTCAATAAACAGATAGACTAGCTATGGCCAGCTAGTTCTGCAGATTGGCCCACAAATATTACGATGTTTATGGAAAAATTGATATTGAAGTATTAAGCGGCGGCATGATGGTTGAGGAAAACAAAGCGCCCATTGAAAAGATCGGGCCATTTATACAAAACGCTTATAAAAGAGTGGAGTCGTTAACCGGTATTGAATTTGGAAAAGATTTTTTGTGGCATGTATTTAACCCTCGGCAAAGCGACTGGGTGATGAATTCCGAAAAACCGGCGATAGCGCTTTGCATCTTCAAAGAGCATTTCCCCGGGCAACAACTGGCTTTTGCAAGCGATATACAATACGCATTAAACTATGAAGGCAGGGATTTGGACGACGATGAAGCTTACAGGCACTTGCTTAAAAAGTATAGTTTAAATCCGGACGGTTTTTATTCAAAACTTCACAGCGAAGAGTACAAGCAACAGGCTTATTATGAATTTGCTTTGTGCAAACAACTGCAGGTTGCTGCTTTTCCTGCAGTGCTGATGCAAACAAGCGAAACAAAATTCCATTTGCTTGCAAGGGGCTTTACTCCTTATGAAACAATGGAAGAAAGGATTGAGGCGGTATTGAAAGAACTTTAATAAAAGAGCACCGTGTTACCGTTGAGGGAAAGCCTGCTTTTTATTCCAATCGGTATGAAACACTCCTTCTTCCCCAATCAGCTCATAGGTGTGTGCGCCAAAATAATCCCTTTGTGCCTGTACCAAATTTTGAGGCAATCTTTCACTGGTAATAGCATCAAAATAACTTAGCGCATTAGCAAAGGCAGGAACCGAAATGCCTTCGGCAATTTTGGTTGAAACAAATTCCCTTGCTGCCGGCAATACAGATTTTATTATGGATTGTATTTCTTTGTCAAGGAACAGGTGTTCCAATGCAGGGTTGGTTTTAAAGGCGCTGTAGATATTTTCCAGCAATGCAGCCCTGATGATGCAACCGCCTCTCCAGATTTTTGCTATTTCATCCAGCTTCAGTTGGTATTTATATTCTGCTGAAGCTTTGCTTAGTAAATGGATGCCTTGTGCATAGATGCTGATGGAAGAAAAATAAAACGCCGCTTCTAATTTTAATAACTGCTCTTTATCTGTTGAGGTTTTTTTATCCTTTGGATAAGCACTCGCCAGTTTCGTTCTTAATGATTTGTATTTGGAAAGGTTTCTTAACGCAACGGCCATATCAATGGTTGGCACAGGCAATTCCAAATCAGCAGCAATTTGTGTTGCCCATTTGCCTGTGCCTTTTGATTTGGCTTCGTCTTTTATTTTATCGATTAAATGACTGCCGCTTTCTTGTTTATAACCAAAAATACTGGCGGTAATTTCCAATAAATAAGATTGCAGCCTTCCCTTGTTCCATTCTGCAAATGCAGCCTGTATTTCCGGGTTGCTTAATTGCATGCTGTTTTTCATTATTTCATACGTATCGGCAATTAACTGCATCAATGCGTACTCAATGCCATTGTGCACCATCTTTACAAAATGCCCTGAAGCGCCGGGGCCTATGTAAGCAACACATGGCTCGCCCCCTGCATTCGCAGCAATTTTTTCAAACAACGGTTGCATGTGATGGTATGCTTCCATATCGCCGCCGGGCATCAAGCTTGGCCCGCGCCTTGCCCCTTCTTCGCCGCCGGAAACGCCCATACCAAAAAAATGAAGCCCCATCGCTTCCAGCTTTCCGGCCCTCTTTGCTGTATCGGCAAAATGCGAATTGCCTCCGTCTATAATAATATCCCCTTTGCTTAAAAGCGGCATTAAACCATGTATTACATCGTCTACAATTTTCCCGGCCGGCACCAGCAGCATCACCACTTTTGGCGAAGCAAGGCTTTGCAGAAAATCATCCAATGAAGAAAATCCTTTTACCGGTTTCCCTTCGGATTCTTTTTCGAGCAATGTTATTTTAGATGTGTCTTTATCATGCCCCGCTACTTCAAAACCATTGCCTGCCATATTCAGCAACAGGTTGCGGCCCATTGTTCCAAGCCCAATTATTCCGAGGCTGCATTTGCTTGTATCCATAGTCAAGTGCAAATATTTATCGATTCAAGTTACTGTATTTAATAAAATTATTTTTTGTATTTAAAAAATTATTGCCGCAACGTTGTTCTTGCTTTTTATCAAAAAACTGCTTGCACAGAAAAACTTAAAACCGTATTTTGTAAAAAAATTTTTATGAAAATGATTATCAAAACGATTGCAGTTTTTACGATGGTTGCCTTCGGCCTGCAGGCAACAGCACAATCAGAAGAAGAAACAAAAAAATGGATGGAATACAGCACCCCGTCCGAAATACACAAAATGCTGGCCGCTTCTGATGGCGAATGGAAAGAAGACATCACCTTTTGGATGGCGCCGGGCGCACCCGAAAGCAAAATGAAGGCGAGTTGCGTAAACAAAATGGTGCTGGGCGGCCGCTACCAGGAGTCAAGGCACACAGGCGATTTCATGGGGATGCCTTTTGAAGGCATTGGCACATTGGCTTACGACAATGCCCGCAAAGTTTTTATAAACACCTGGATTGACAATATGGGCACTGGCATTATGTACCTTGAAGGCACATGGGACGCCAAAACAAAAACCGTAAACCTGAGCGGCAAAATGACCGACCCAATGACCGGAAAGGAAACAAAAGTGAGGGAAGAATTTAAAATAATTGACGACAATACACAGGAGATGACGCAATACACAGAACAGGGCGGAAAAGAGTTTAAAAATATGCACATAAAAATTACAAGGTAATAGTCTTGCATATAGCCAAAATGTTGCGGGCCCCGGAACCCGGGGCCGCAACATGTATTTTAAAAAATGTTTTACAGGTTTTTTTTTCCACAACATAAATTATTTT
>CAYRRL010000449.1:0-1286 GCA_964426665.1 uncultured Ferruginibacter sp.
CAATATGAATTTTGTAGTAGCGCTTAGTTGCATACAAATGAAAATGCTGCCGGAAGAAGCGATTAATGCTGCTACCATTAATGGCGCTTATGCAATGGAAGTTGAAAAAGAAGCAGGCAGTATTATGCTTGGCAAAAAAACAAATCTCATTTTTACCAAGCCCATTCCTTCACTTGCTTATTTGCCTTACAGCTTTGGGAATAATTTGATTGATAAGGTGATGGCGGGAGGCGAATTTGTATAACCCTGCTCGGCATCATTCAGATAAAACATCGTTTTGATTAATTTCTGAAATATCTTGTTCATAGGTGAAATTCATAGAAATTTTTCTTATTGGCCTGCTGCCTGCACTTACATTTTAAAACTCTTTACAAGGTATGTGATATTTAAAAGCATCGGAAATTTGTTGCTCCTTCACTTTTATCCAACGTTCTATCGTTTTAATGATTATTAATTGTAATGCAACTGTTAGCTGCAGGATTTAGTCTCTGATAATTTTTAATCAGCGCCTTAATAAACCAGCCAAACTTTTAGTACGCTTTTTATATCTTGCGCATCTTTTAAAACCAGTTGTAGCTATTTACTTATGAGAAAATTTATATACGCCCTTTGTCTTTTATCTTTTTTATTTGCCACTTCTTTCATCCAAGCCCAAACAGTTACAGTTATTCAGCCCAACGGTGGTGAAGTATTATATGCCTGCCAGCAATATACTGTGCAATGGAGCCAAACGGGCACTGTTTCTAACTTCTGGGATATTGATTATTCCCTTGACGGGGGAACTATATGGGCTTCTGTTGCCACCAATTTTTTATCTGCTAATGGCCAGTTCACCTGGACAGTGCCCACTATACAATCCAGCACCGTTTTGTTACGGGTTGCTGATGCACAGAATGCTGTGGTTAACGACCGGAGCAACGCATTTTTTACCATCAATATCCCTGTAACGCTAACTTCCCCTAATGGTGGGGAAACATGGCAGGGCAATACAGTGCATAATATTACCTGGAATGCAGCCGGCACTTCAGGAAGATTTGATATAGCCTATTCAACCAATAACGGGAGCAGTTGGACTAACATTGTAACAAACTATACAACAGGGGCTGGTTTGTATGCCTGGACAGTACCTGCGATGGCACTTAGCACTAACTGCCTGATAAGAGTGCAGGATAATGTGCAAAACTGTATGCAGGATATTAGCAATGCAGTGTTTACAATCACGCCTGCGGTGCCTGTACTTACATCCCCCAATGGCGGGCAAACATACCAGGTAGGCTGCACAACAA
>CAYRRL010000449.1:1386-2922 GCA_964426665.1 uncultured Ferruginibacter sp.
CAGTTGGGTTAACATTATTACTGCCACCGGCAATGACGGCACTTATACCTGGACAATCCCGAATGTAAGCAGCACTGCAGCATTGGTACGTGTAAGCAATTCTACTGACCTTTCTGTGTGGGATGTAAGCAATGCGGTTTTTACCATTAAGCCTGCAGTTACTATTATTACGCCCAATGGCGATAGCCAGGCAAATGTGGGGGGCTGCACCGTTAGTTCAATCACTTTCGACAGGTCGCCGGCATGGAATACCTACCTGATAGAATACAGTTTGAATAATGGCAGCACATGGTCTGCGATTGAAAGCAACTGGATAGCATCCACCAACCCGGCTACCTACAACTGGAACGTGCCGAATATTAATTCGGAACAGGCATTGGTAAGGGTTACTCCAACATCAGTGTCGTATCCTGATGTGAGCGATAATGTATTCAGTATTGTTAAAGCAGTTACGCTGATACAACCGAATTTCGGCGGCGTATTGCAAACAGGCGCAACTTATGATATCATGTGGGCATCAGATGGAATCTCCAGCGTATATGATTTGTTTTATTCAACGAATGGCGGCAGTACTTATACAAATATTGTTACGGCCTATAATACTTCCACCAATAAATATACCTGGACGGTGCCAAACATTCCTTCCACCAATTGCAGGATTGTGATAAGGGACAATGTGAATACTTGTAAAACCGATACCAGCGACATGCCATTTACCATCAGCGTTACGCCTGCGCCGCTGCAAATAATAAAACCAAACGGCAATACAGATACGTTGCAAACCTGCACTGATTATACCATTACCTGGAATGACGCACCAACAATCGGCACATACAATATTGCTTATTCAATCAATGGCGGCAGCAACTGGATTACTATTGTAACGAATTACAGCACCAACAGCCATAGCTATACCTGGGCTGTGCCTAACGGGGCCAGTTCCAGTTCAGTGTTGCTCCGTGTTAGTTCTTCTGCGGATGCTAATGTGTTTGACCTAAGCGATGCCTTCTTTTCGATTAAGCCGCTTACTTATACATTTACCGGAACAGGCAACTGGAGCATACCATCTAACTGGGCGAATAGTGCAGTGCCGCCATTAACAGCGCCAGCCTGTTCAGAAGTGGTGATTGACAACCAGGCCGGAGGCGAATGTATATTGAATGTTTCGCAGGTGATGCCGGTGGGGACTAAACTGACAGTAAAGCCTGGCAAGAAGCTAACGGTGCCGGGCAATTTGATTGTGCAGTAGTTTATTTATTGTATGTAGAATCGTACAGCTTTCTTTTAAGGGCAGTTGTACGATTTTTTTTTGCATGTTTTGCGTTCGAAAAAATTAGATGGCTATCATTGTTTGCTTATTTGCCATACAGCTTTGGGAGTAATTTGATTGATAGGGTGATGGTTGGTGGGAATTTGTTTGATTTTTTTATCGCTTGTTGCAAAAAATAAATAAACTCAACGAACTAACTTACGCAGCCAAAATAAAAAATGGGAAAATAAATTGCCAACGGTTTTCGGCTTGGCGATGTGGCGGAT
>CAYRRL010000450.1:0-2913 GCA_964426665.1 uncultured Ferruginibacter sp.
TTCAACTGCCAATGCTGTTTCCACATTTTTGGGGTAGGGCATGCCGTGGGAAATAATAGTTGACTCTAAAGCAACCACAGGTTTCCCTTCTTTCAAGGCCTGTTCCACTTCAGGCAATATGGCCAGCAAATCATTGCTCATTATTCTTCGTAATATTTTGAAACTGAGTTAAGCAATTTTTCCTGGTTGAGGTGTGTGGCAATGGCGCCATGCACCTGCAATATTTCGGCAGATAAAGTGTGCGCCGTCCGGAGGCTGTTCAAATTGTCTTTGCCAAAATATTTTGACAAAATAAAACCAGATACTGAGCCATCGCCTGCGCCGGTGCAGTCAACCACATTAGCCGCCGGGGCATTCAGTTGCAGTGTTTCTGTTTTTTTGAATAATGCAGAACCAAGTTTGCCCTTATGCAGCCATACATATTGAATGCCTTTGCTGAGCAGCTCATTCACCTGCTCTTCGGTTGTGGTTGCGTTTTCTGAGCATAGCGCAGGCAATTCGTCTTCATTAGGCGTGATAAGGTACAAGCCCTCAAAGTTGCAGGCAGCAATTTTTTTTGCGGGCGGCACAGATACCGGTTCAATTATCATCCTTATTTTATTCAGGTTGGTAAACCGTATCAGCCAATTGGTGCTTTCCACGCTCAGGTTAGCATCTACCAATACATAAGCGGCGGTGCTTAGCAACTCCTCATGCTGCTGTAAATATTCTGGTGTAATTAAGTGCAGGGCTGCATTGGTAAGCAAAGCTGTAAACATGCTGCCGTCTTTATCAATAAGTGCCGTGTATTTGCCGGTTACAGGCGCATCCATTATTGATGCGTCCAGTTTCATCCCTGCATCGGTGCAAACTTTCCGCAGCCAGTCGCCGTCATTGTCTTTGCCGAATACGCTTATTAATTGAACAGGGATGTCAAGCAGCGACAACTGGTGGGCAATATTGCGGGCCACGCCGCCGGCAGTACGTGTCTGCGTCACTTCGTTTGTGGTGTGCATCAGCATGGGCTCATGTGCATGGTAAAGGTCATCCACAAGGGCAGCGCCAATACAAATAACTGGTTTTTGCATGGGGCCAAAAGTAAGGAAACTTATTTATGCAAAACTGACAGGAAAAGCTGTTGAATAAGGGAGTATTTAGTTTTTCTTTTTAGGATCGGCAGGCTTTCCTTCTGTGTTTTCTTCCACAGGCACATTATTTTTTAAGTTTTCTTCAATGCTGTTGCCTTTGGCATCTTTCACCGGCATAGGCACTGGCTCTTTGCCCAGTTCTGTTACCTGGTTGAATACTTTTTCAATATGCACCCATTTGCCGTTTTTCCATTTAAAGCCTTCGTAATCGCCATCGGGTATGTATGTCCATTTCTTTTTTGGCTCCCCGGTTTCCGACTCCAGGTGCTCCAATATTATCATTTCCATCTCGTCGTCGTAAGTAAGCCTTGCACCGGCTGTTTTTTTGTATTCCATCACATAGCGGCTGGTGGCCGGTTTTGGTATGCTGTCTTCTTCGTAACTAAAAAACCTGCCGCCAAACATGGGCTCATCGTTTTGAAAACTTAATACCTCAATAAATTTTTTGTTGCTCTTTAAATTGTTTTCATCATACCCAAGCAACGTATAATAGTTTTGGTTGCTGCTGCGTTTTTGCACTATACGGTAATACACTGCGCCAATCCATCCTTTATTATTGCCAGCGGTATCAGCAATGGTGGTTGTTACATCCGATTTGTCAATTAAAGGGAAAATTTTCAAAGAGCCATCAGGCGTGCGCATTTGTATGGCGCCATGCTGCCTTGTCAGGTTGTCGCTTACCACCATTTGCCATGTAAAAATGCGGAAGCTGCTGTCTGGGGCATATAGTTTTGAAATAGTTTGAAGCGAATCGAAGGGGTAATAAAAAGAGTATGGCGTTTTAAGCGCTTTTACAAAGCCACGTGTAAAAAGGCTGTCGTTGTTGAAGCGGATAGATACGCTTTGCCCTGAAATAATTTTGTTGGCAAATACTTTTAGGGTGTCTTCTTTTTGCTGCAATATTTTTAAATCGCTGTTGCTAATAGGTTGTGCAGATGCAGCGGCACATGCAACGCAGAGAAACAAGCACAGAAGAAATTTACTCATGCAATAAAATTAAGTGAATGGCTTATGCGTAAATCAAATTAACTAAAATATTAACGAAGGCTTTGCAATGCATTGGCAAAATCTTCCAGTGAATTGTACACAGCATCTATTGTTTCATCGCCTCTGCCCACATCTGGTTTGGTAGTCGGTATAAAAATATTGGTGGCGCCGATATTCCTTCCAAATTCCATATCGCTTATGCTGTTTCCCACCATCACCGATTTGGAAAAATCAACATCTGGGAAATCATTTTTTGCCTGGTAAGCCATTCCGGTATTGGGCTTCCTGTTTGGGCTTTCCAATTCGGTGCAATAATAAATCCCATCTATCCTTCCATCTGCCAATTCGATTGCCCTCTTCATGTAATGGTGTATCTGCTGCAAATCTTTTTCAGTCATCAGCCCTTTGCCCACGCCACGCTGGTTGGTAACAATAAAAATGTATTTGAAATGCGAAGCCAAAAGGCGCATGGCAGTTATTGCGCCTTCATAAAAAACAAATTCATCCCATGATAAAATATAGCTGCCTTCTTTTTGGTGGTTCAGCACGACGTCACGGTCGAGAAAGAGCGACCATGTATTGTTTATGTTTTTTAATTTATCTGCCAAATTGTTTTTTTAGAATTTTAATTCTGAGAATTCTTTTTGAGCCCTTTTATAATCTTCGGGTATGCCAATGTCAATAAAATAGCCATCATGCGCAAGCCCGTAAAATTGCTTTTCTGTTACCAACGCCTCAAGATAATCCTTTTCAAAAGAAAATTTTTCTCAAGAAACAAACGTAAACAACGATTCACTAT
>CAYRRL010000451.1:0-2911 GCA_964426665.1 uncultured Ferruginibacter sp.
TCCAGTTTGCTTACCTCATCACTCCAATCTTCTCCCCTTTCCAATCTGGAAACAAAGCGCCATCATTATTTATCAACAAATGTTTATCTGCCACTTCGCTGAATATGCTCCTGAAGTCTGTTGTTACAGCAAGGTCACGCCCATCAGCTAAATTCTCAATAACCAATGGTTTTACGGTGCCGTGCACTTTGCCGCCATTTACATCATTGCCTAAAATAAAACAACAACTTCCCCTTCCGTGATCTGTGCCGCCGCTGCCATTTTGTTTTACAGTTCGGCCAAATTCTGTAGCAGTCATTACTGTCACATCATCCTGCATACTGCCCATGTCTGACCAAAAAGCTGCTATGCTTTTGCTGAGGTCTTCTACATTTCTTGCAAACACACCATTTACTGTTCCCTGGTTAAAATGAGTGTCCCATCCGCCACTTTCCGCAAATGCCACTTCAAGGCCAACATCCATCTTTATCAATTGCGCAATTTGTTTTAAAGCATTGCCTAAAGAAGAGTTGGGGTAAACCGCACCATTGGCAGGCGTATAATTTTTTACATCTGCCTTGCCAAGCATCTTCATCGCATCAAAACTTTCTTTGCCCGCTTTATTTAACAAAGAAGAACTTGTTTGGTCGTATAAATCTTCAAAGCTTTTAGCAGCTAAGTTTACATTGCCTTTCCCGGGCAAGGAAAAATCTTTCAGGTTGCTGATAGCAATCGCTTCGTTGTCGCCATAAAAAGAGCGGGGCATAGCACTCGTCATGCTCACTGCACGGAAAGGAGTGGCATCATGCCCGAGCAAACCAACAGCCCTGTTAAGCCAGCCGCTGGCAGTACCTTTATTAAATGGCGTGCCGCTTTCCATGTAATCCTGTGCATCAAAATGGCTCCTTGTATTGTTTGGCGAACCCATGCCATGCACAATGGCCAATCTTTTTTCTTTAAATAAATTTTCAAAAGCGCTCATGGAAGGATGAAGCCCAAACCTGCCGTCTAAATCTATCAAAGGCTTATCGCTTGTCTTTGCCGCACCCATAAACAATGTTGGCCTGGCTGCTTTTAAGTTTTCATCCGTAAACGGCGTTACTGCCATTAACCCATCCATGGCGCCACGCTGAAAAATAAACACCAATACTTTTTTCTTTTTATAAGGCCGCAGCCATTTATCGCTGTTGGCAGCACGGGCAATAAATGTAGGCACGCCACCAACGCCAATGCTGAATAAGGCAAGCCCTGCTTGTTTTAAAAATGCTTTTCTGCTACTCATATAAGTTTTTTGAATCGTTTCTTGTTTCTCGCTGGTTGTTGTTCGTTTCTCGTTTTTCTAATTTAAGAGTTTTGCTTTTTTGTAAACTGCTTAAAAATGCCTGCTATTATTAAAAATGCAATTAAATCTTGTAACCCCAAACGAGCAGCGGCAAACGAAGAACAAGAAACGAGAAACGCCGTATTAACGTCTTTGAAATTCCGGTGAGCCTAAAATAATCCCAACCACCTGCGCCAGCATACTGTTATTCCCTTCTGCCACAGGCGTGGGTATTTCTTTACCGATATTCTTTTTCAGCATTTTCTTCGCCAGCTTTTCTTCGCTCATGTTTTTATTATTTAACGCACTGCCCTCATCATCACTCATCATCTTATCGCCTGGCTGCATTGTATTTAAAGCAACATTTTTATCTGATGCTGTTTCAATTTTTTGCAGGATAGAAGGGTCGTTTATCATCGGTTCCAATCTTTTTATTGTTTCGTTCAAATTCCTTTCCGGCATAATGATTTTGCAATACTTGTTTAAAGCATCAACGGCGCTTTCAGGTTCATGGTTATTATTTAGCGCTGGCAAACTGAATGTAACGCCTGGTATTTTTTGTGAAGCAATGGCCAAACCAAATTTCATCCTGTATAATAATGAGCCTGTATTAATCCAGTATTGCCCTTTATCAGGAAAACCTGTTGGCGCCTGGTAGTAATACAGCCTCTGCCCCATTTTTGAAACCCACTGGTACAACATAAACGGTGCTTCCACATTTGCATCCAACGCCCTCACGGCGCTGATAGTTAATTCAAATGGCGATTTTGTTTTTTCCCGTATCGCCTCTTTTTGCCAAAACTCTGGCGATGAAACCATTGTAATCAATACCTCTTTTATATTGCCATCGTTTTTAGCAAACGATGCCGCCATCTTATCAACCAAAGTTTGCGGCGGGTTGTCGCTTACAAAACGCACAGCCAGTTTCCTGCATATAAATTTTGCTGCGGAAGAATGATGGGCAAGCATGTTAATCAACTCAACCCCTTCGTCATAGCCTCCGCCTGCGGCAAATGTTTTCCCCATTACTTTTTTCTCCTTGTCATCGTGCCTGTTCAATGCAAAAAAGAAATCGCCCTTGTGCACAAACCCTTTCTTTATCAAATTATCTTCCCCAAACTTATCTATCAATTTTCTTGCAAAGTTTGACGGGCCTAAATCTTTCAATGGGTAAACTGTCCAGCCTGTCAGCACTCTTGCCGCTTCTGTTACATCTGCCTGTGTATAGCCGCCGTCAACACCCAGCGTGTGCAGTTCCATTATCTCCCGGGCATAATTTTCATTTAACCCCTGCTCTTGCTTTTTCTTTTTCAACTGCTCCATTTTTTTATCTTTGTCTTCCTCGTTCCCTTCCATCACTTCCCTCATTTGTTTTTCAATCTTCGCTTTGCGCTTTTCTTCCTGTGCTTCTGATTCCGCATTCTTGCCACTGCTGTTGAAATTATCCAAATAAAAAAGCATGGCAGGGGATTGAGCCGTTGCCAATAACAAATCGCCAAACTTGCCGGTGGCATTTGGCCGTATTACATCACGTTCATACGCAGGGATAAACTGGGAGCAATCATTTTTTGTAGCAGATACATTAAAATGGTTGAACCAAAACTCTGTCAG
>CAYRRL010000452.1:0-2910 GCA_964426665.1 uncultured Ferruginibacter sp.
ACAAAGTTATTACAATGTTTAAACATTAAAAGGTTGGATCTGTAAAAATTCTGTAAAAAAATGTATTGGATATGCAAAGGCTTATAAACACAGATGTTTATTTAGCTAAATCAGTGGATAATCAACATAATAGCTGTTTCAGCCATTCTTCAATATGCCGTGAAATTTGCTCATTCTCTACCATAAAGCCATCATGGCCATAGTCAGAATCTATTTCTGCAAGCTGTGCATTGTGCAGGTGTTGTTGCAAAAAATGCTGCTCTGCCAGGGGGCAAAGTATATCACTGCTGATACCTATAATAAGTGCCGGCTGTGTAATGGTTTTTAAAATACCTGCAGTTGTGTTATTGCGGCTCCTTGCAATATTATGGCTGTCCATACTTTTTGTAAGCAGCCAATAGCTGTAGGCATTAAAGCGTTGCACTAATTTATCTCCCTGGTAATTAATATAAGAAGCCGCTTTAAAGTCATCCATTTTTTCTACATTGCTATCGCTTTGCTTTTGCATCATAATTTGATAATTGCGGTAAGTAAGCATACCAATAGCCCTTGCTGCTTTCAATCCTTTGGCTCCTGCATGTAATGTATTGTTTTGCCAGGTACAGTCAGCTTCAATACTCAGCCTTTGTGCCGTATGTGTGGCAATGCCCCAGGCACTTTCCGCAGCAGAAGTGGCAAGCAAGACCAGCCGCTCTGTAATATTTTTTTCCATTATGCACCATTCCATTGCCTGGTAGCCACCCATGCTGCCACCCATTAGTAAAAATATTTTTTCAATACCAAGGTGATGGCGCAAAAGGATATGGGCATTTACCATATCCCTTATGCTGATAAAAGGAAAGCTGTGATAATAAGGCTCGCCTGTTTTAGGATTAGTGCTCAGTGGCCCTGTGCTGCCATAACAGGAGCCGATGATATTGGCACATACAATAAAATATTTTTCAGGATCAATAATATGATGATTGCCTACAACTCCGGGCCACCAATCCGCCACATCTGAATTTGCGGTGAGTGCATGGCATATCCAAACCGTATTGCTTTTTTCTTCGTTTAAATTACCATAGGTAGTATAGGCAATAGTGAGTTCGGGCAACGAACTGCCATTCTCTAATTGAAAGGTATGAGGGTAATGAAAATAATTCATGGGGGTTTATAAAATGCTTTGCAAAGTAACGGCTTGCACAGATTATATTTGTAAAAATTTCTTGCTATGATAGAAGTGAATTTAAAAAGATTGAAAGGAGACTTTGGTTTTGAAGGTACAGATGCCAACGGGCATACTGTAAGAATGGATACCAGCAGCGAAACAGGTGGTGTTGATTTTGGTGTACGACCTATGCAGATGCTGCTGATGGGCCTTGGTGGCTGCAGCGCTATTGATATTGTAATGATCTTAAAAAAACAGCGCCAGGAAGTAAAAGATTTCGCTATAAAAATTGTCGGTGAAAGAGAGAAAGGCAAGGAACCTTCCTTGTGGCAAAATATAAAAGTGATATTTACGCTGACAGGTAATATTGATAAAGAAAAAGCCGAAAGAGCCTGCGAACTTTCTATGAATAAATACTGCTCTGTAGCAGAAACACTCAGGCAGGGCGGCACTAACCTTACATGGGAAGTAGTGGTAAAACAGTAATTGGTTTCAATTGTTAGTTTCCTCAATCTTACATATTAAAACATAAATATTAGCTCTGCCCGATGCATCCACTTACCAAAGCCATACGCATACAAACTGAAAGAACAAATGAAATGGAACACTCATCTCCATTGTTTGTAACCAGCAGTTTTTGCTTTGATAATGCTGAAGATATGAGGGCCGCCTTTGCAGATGAAACGGATGATAATATTTACAGCCGCTTTAGCAATCCCGGTGTAAAAGAGTTTACAGATAAAATGGTGGCGCTGGAGGGCGCAGAAGCCGGCTATGCAACAGCATCGGGCATGAGTGCGGTGTTTGCATCCTTTATGGCATTGCTTAAAAAGGGCGATCATCTCATTGTATGTGATTCCATTTTCGGCAGCACACAAACAGTAATAAAAAAATACTTACCCAATTATGGTATTGAATATACTTATGTAAGCGCTGATAAACCTGAAGAGTGGGAAGCTGCGGTGAAGCCCAATACAAAAATGATTTACTTAGAAACACCAACCAATCCCGGGCTTGCATTGATTGATTTGGAATTTGTAAATACACTGGCAAAAAAATACAATCTTTTATTAAATGTAGATAATTGCTTTGCCACACCCGTGTGCCAGCAACCAATCGCTTTTGGCGCAGACCTTGTTATTCATTCGGCCACCAAATGGCTTGATGGGCAGGGCAGAGTGCTCGGTGGCGTTATTGTTGGAAAAAAACAACTTATCAACGATATTTATTTATTCTGCCGCAGCACCGGGCCGGCATTGTCGCCTTTTAATGCATGGATACTCAGCAAAAGTTTAGAAACATTGGATGTACGCATGGAACGCCATGCCGCCAATGCGTTAAAAATTGCACAGGCTTTGCAAAATCATCCTGCAATAGAATCATTGCGTTATCCATTTCTTCCATCGCATCCTCAATACAATATTGCCTTGAAGCAAATGAAAAATGGGGGCGGTATTGTTTGCTTTAACCTAAAAGGTGGTTTACAAAGCGGCCGTACTTTTTTAAACAGTCTTCAAATGCTTTCTCTCACCGCCAACCTCGGCGATACAAGAAGTATTGCGTCACATCCTGCCAGCACCACACATGCAAAGCTTACGGAGGAAGAAAGACTGGCTACTGGGATTACACCTGGCTTGATTAGAATTTCTGTTGGGCTTGAGTATGTGGATGATATACTCAATGATATTTTGCAGGCGCTGGAGAAATCTTAGTACTTACACCACCATCAAACTGCATCCTCTTACATCGGTATTATCCAGCCT
>CAYRRL010000453.1:0-2906 GCA_964426665.1 uncultured Ferruginibacter sp.
GCAAATTGAAAGCCTGTGTTGCTGTTGCTTGCGGCAGTGGTATCAGTTCCTTCCTTTGCCCACCTGTCCCAGCCACGCCTTCTCCATTTATCGTGCCGCTTAGGGCGCAGGATTAG
The DNA here is from genome assembly GCA_964426665.1 of uncultured Ferruginibacter sp. GTDB lineage: Bacteria > Bacteroidota > Bacteroidia > Chitinophagales > Chitinophagaceae > Ferruginibacter. The sequence continues at coordinate 117 of CAYRRL010000453.1, forward strand.
CATAGCACCAACAGATACAAGGATTACCGGTACCATGTAGCGGCGCAATTCGTACATATCCAGCACATCATCCAGTAAAAAGAAACTGCCTATAATAAGAAGCACCAGCCAGCCACCGCCCCTGAAGTTGTGTTTAATACCGAGAAAAACACCCACTGCAATTAATATCATGGGCCATGTAAATACCCAATAAGGGAAAATAGAAATGCCAGCCTGCCGCAGGAAAAACAATATTCCTATGCCAATAATAAATACACCTGCCAATACCCGGCCTTTATTTGATACCTGTTCGTTGTCGTTGCTCATTGTTTTAAATTTTAACCAAAATTACGGTACAGCACAGCCGCAGGCAACAGCTTACAGGTGATGCAGTATGTTTTTCCGGTGAATGGCGGTTTTAGTACGGTGGGTGGATACCCAACCAGCAGCAACCTGTAAATGTTCTACCTTCGCCACTATGGCCGCCAATGTTTTACTGATAACACCTCCATTTACACAACTCAATACACCCTACCCGGCCACGGCGTATTTAAAAGGTTTTCTCAACACAAAAAAAATCTCCTCCTTTCAGTGCGACTTAGGCATAGAGGTAACAGTGGAATTGTTTTCAAAAAAAGGATTGACAGATTTATTTGAAGCCATCATCAATAAAACTTTGCAAGTTTATCCAGGGCTTTCTGCCAATGCTCAACGCATCATCGCATTAAAAGAAAATTATATCAACAGCATTGATGCCGTAATGCTCTTTTTGCAGGGCAAAAACCCCACACTGGCACATCAAATTTGTAAAAGAGGCTTTTTGCCTGAAGCCAGCCGCTTTGCACAGGCCGATGACTTGCAATGGGCTTTTGGCAACATGGGCACCCAGGACAAAGCAAAGTACCTGGCCACCATGTACCTCGAAGACCTAAGCGATGTAATAAAAGAATGTATTGACGAACACTTTGGCTTTAGCCGCTATGCAGAAAAGCTTGGCCGAAGCGCCAGCAGCTTTGACGATCTGTATCAATCGCTGCATAACGGCTACACTTATGTTGACAATATACTCATCCGGTTGCTGCAGCAGCTTATTGAAAAGGTACAACCAAAGATGGTTGCTTTATCTATCCCATTTCCCGGCAACTTGTATGCTGGGCTCCGCTGTGGGCAATGGATAAAACAGCATTGGCCTGCTGCTAAAGTGGTGCTGGGGGGTGGCTTTGCTAATACAGAGCTGCGGTCGCTTACAGATGCAAGAGTGTTTGAGTTTGTTGATTTTATTACACTCGATGATGGTGAGGCTCCAATAGAAAACCTGCTGCACTATATCAACAGCAATAAAACCATTGATGAATTAAAGCGAACATTTTTATTACAGGATGGTAAAGTTGTTTACTACAACAATACCGCCTGCACCGATTACCGGCAGGGCCAGGTGGGCACACCCGACTACAGCGATTTTTATCTTGACAAATATATCTCTGCCATTGAAATCATCAATCCCATGCACAGCCTGTGGAGCGATGGCCGATGGAACAAACTAACCATGGCGCATGGCTGCTACTGGGGCAAATGCACTTTCTGCGATATTTCGCTTGACTATATAAAAAATTACGAGCCATTAACTGCTTCCATCCTCTGCGACCGCATGGAAGAACAGATAGCACAAACAGGGCAAACAGGTTTTCACTTTGTGGATGAAGCAGCGCCGCCAGCATTGATGCGTTCGCTGGCATTGGAAATCATCAAACGCAAACTCACCGTAAGCTGGTGGACAAACATACGCTTTGAAAAAAGCTTTACAAGAGATTTGTGCCTGTTGCTGAAAGCAAGCGGCTGCATTGGGGTAAGCGGCGGGCTTGAAGTAGCCAGCGATCGTTTACTGCAACTGATACAAAAAGGTATTACTGTGGCGCAGGTGGCCCGGGTAAACAAACATTTTACCGAAGCAGGCATAATGGTACATGCCTATCTTATGTATGGTTTTCCCACACAAACAGCACAGGAAACCATTGACAGCCTGGAGATGGTGAGGCAAATGTTTGCCGCCGGCATTTTGCAAAGTGCCTTCTGGCACCAGTTTACCATGACGGCACACAGCCCCGTGGGCATGGAGCCGGAAAAATACAACGTACAGAAGCTAACGGCATCGGCTGGCAGCTTTGCCAATAACGACATTGAACACACCGACCCCACTGGCGCCAACCATGAACAGTTTAGCTATGGATTAAAAAAGTCGTTGCTAAATTATATGCATGGCGCCTGTCTTGATCTGCCATTGTACAAATGGTTTGATACAGACACCACAGGAATGAAAATACCCAAAACAACCGTGCCGCCCGATTATATTATCAAAGCTTTGCAGGAAGAAGAATTACCAGCACTAAAACCCAACGGCAAAATTGTATGGCTGGGTACAATGCCACGGGCAACAATCATTACCAAATCAAAAAAAGGCAATAGCTGGGAAATGCTCTCCCTTAGTTTTGAAACAAAAAAAGAAACGCTTGAAATAAAAGTACCTGTGCCGCAGGGCAACTGGCTGCTGGCGTTTATTAAACAACTGCATACTAACGGCAACATCTGCACTTTGCAGGATGCAAGGGCAGCTTACGAAGCAGCAGGGCTTGAAGATTTTGAATTGTTTTGGGATAATAAACCCGTAAACACTTTGTATAAGGCAGGGCTGCTGCAACTGTAAAACCTGTCAAAAAAAAAGCAACGGCTGTTTACCTAACCATTTCGCCGGCTGCGTTGTTTATAATCGTCCAGATGCGGTTCGTAAAATTCAAACGCATTCCCATTTACATA
>CAYRRL010000454.1:0-1091 GCA_964426665.1 uncultured Ferruginibacter sp.
CATTTTTAGTGCCGGTGCTGTTCACCTTCAAAACATACACACCATTAACGCCCTCAATTGGCCCGCTTGCTTTGGCCTGGTTAGCTTTGTCAAATGAAGCGCCAATTACTTTTGGCTCGCTGCCAATACCATTTATAATAGAGGAACTGAACACCAATGAAGAATCAGCGCCTGCTGCTGACACCTGCAAACCCGGGTAAGCTGCGGCGGCAGATTCAAGTGTAGGGGAGGCGGTTAGCTTTGTTTTAATCTGTTCTGCTTTTTTGTGGTTCCTTACCAGCGACTCCACCATTGGACGGGCAGTTTTTGCATCGGGCAAGCCTTCAGGCACCACTTTGGCAAGCACCCCTACCACAAACTGGTCGCCAATAGTGAAAGGCTCGCTCACATCGCCTTCTTTGGCTTTGTAAGCCCAGCTAACCAATTGCCTTGCATCCTGCAATGCACCAACGCTATAATCATTTTCTTTTACCAGATTAAAACCATCCATTTTCTGCAACTTATTTTTAGCTGCATAATCGTCAAATGCTTTAAGGTTTTTAGCAGCAGCGGCCAGGTTATTGGCTTTTGCATTAGCATCCCTTATAGTCTCTTCGCTTGGCACCACATCTTTCGCCATGTAAGCAATATTGTAGGCAGGGCCTGGGTTTATAACCTGCATAAGTTCTATATAATGCCAGCCAAAATTTGTCTTTACTGCTTTTTTGGTTTCGCCTTTTTCGTTTAACAAAAATGCAGCAAACTCTGGAGCAAAACCATTAGGGTTTTGAATAGTGGCAACATCAAAAGTCATCACGCCTTTTTCCTGGTGCGCTGCCTTGTCAGTTGAGTATTTTGCTTCCAGTTCATCAAAACTTGCACCACCCTGTATTGCCAGTTGTATGCTGTCTGCTTTTTGCTTGGCAGCGCTGTCGCTCATTAGTTGCTGGCCGCTTTCCCTGTCGGTAGTACCAAGCAATATGTGCCTGCATTTAATAGAATCGCCAAGCATCCTTGTTTTTATTTTTTTTGCCAGCACATAATTCTTGCCGTCAAAATAAGGGCCGTATACAACACCCTGCGGCAATAAAGCCAGAGTGTCTTTTTGCGCC
>CAYRRL010000454.1:1101-2905 GCA_964426665.1 uncultured Ferruginibacter sp.
ATTTTGGAAAATCTTGTGGTAGTGGGGGCGTTGAGTGTTTTGGCCTTCAAGTGGTTACACGGAAAGCAGTGGTTTAAGTTTTGGCTCGTGGTGACAGTTGAGTTTTGGTACTGCACCCAAGGTATGTTCTTTTTTGCGCCGCAGTCAATTTGGCTTTGGGCAGGTATATATCTTCGTAATCTTTAGCGCTTGAATTTCTTGAAATAAAAGATTGGGGTGTGGTATCTGCCTCAAAAGCGGTTTTAAGGTTTGCCACAGCCTGCAATGCAGCGGCGCTATCAGCAGCGCTTGGGTTGCTGCTAAAGCCCACATAAGCTATTTGCCTTCCGCCCTCTTGTTTATACATTGCTTTGCGCTTGCCTATATAATCAAGGATGTCTTCGTCGCTTACTTTTACAGTGCTGTCGGCAATAGTGCTGTAAGGAACAGCCACATAGCTTATTGCAGCAAATGTTTTTGCTTCATTGGCTTCTTTGTCTTTCATCCATGTTGGGTAATAAGCACTGGCTGCAATCATGCCGCTGTACTTATTGTACATTGCCTGCAGCTTCATAGGCTCTATCACCTGTGTTTCGATAGCATCCCTTTGCTCGCCTTTTGATTTTTTAGCATTAGCCCACCATTGCTGCACTTTATTAAGGTCATATTGATTGGTCGCTTTATCGGTAAATGCCTGTTTCAGGCTTTGGGGCGCATCATCGCTGAACATGGTGGCAGTAAGTTCTTTTGAAGTAAAAGCGATGCCCAGTTTCTCGAATTCTGTTTCGGCAACTTTTTCAAACACCATTTGGTCCCATGCATTTTGGCGTATCATATTTGACTGCCCGCCACTTACCCGGCCGCCATATTGCTCTTCTATCATTTTCACTTTAGCATCAAACTCTGCCCTGCTTATTTTTTTGCCGTTTACTTTCCCCAGCGATTCCATGCTGCCGGCTGCGTTGCGGCTCATGCCGAGGTTCGCATCCATTAAAATAAAACCGATTAAACTCAGGGCTATCACCACAATTACGATTGCAGCGCCTTTTTCACGAATTTTCTGAATGATTTGCATTGGTAAATTAAAAATTAAAAATGGACGGCAAAAATAGGGGAAAAAACTATTCTGCACTTTTAAATTTAAGGCGGGAGCAGCGGCTAAAACAAAGGCGCAGCAAGGGCTTTGGCCACAGCTTCGAAAAGAAAAATATATAGCTAAAAACAAAAGAGTTGCCTTTGGTTGCTACATTTGCGGTGTGAAGAAAAATATTGCCATATTGGTTTTGCTCTTCGTTTTAGCAGCGCCTGCCTCTTTTGGCCAATGCTCTCTCTGCACAAAAACTGCCCAGCAGCTTGGCGAAAAACCTGCCCAAGGGCTCAACAGCGGCATTTTATATCTGATGATGGCCCCTTTTGCAATTGTAGGCGTTATTGGGTACCGGTGGTGGAAAAGCAACAAATAAGCCTTAATAACTTTGCACAAACCTATACAGGTTAAATGCGCCGCCAGAAGCTTCAATCGATTTCTTCAATTGTTCTTTACTAATGCCTGCCATTCTTTTTTGCTGTATTAAATGGTATGCTTTTTCAGCAAGCAGCCAACTCCGTTTCTGGTTTCCCGTTGTTTGTTGGCTGTTGGTTCGTTCTTTTATTGCTGTAAGCAATTTCTCAATGCCTTGCTTTTGCGATGCGATGGTTTTTATAATTGGTATCGTTTCCTGCTTCAAATGGAAGGCGGGTGCAAGCATGGATTTCAAGTTTTTTACAAACAAATCCGCATCGGGGCGGTCGCTTTTGTTTACAACAAATATGTCTGCAATTTCCA
>CAYRRL010000455.1:0-2894 GCA_964426665.1 uncultured Ferruginibacter sp.
AACACACCAGTATTGTTGCAAGTGATAGCCAGCCCAAGGCTGTCGTACAAACAAAACAACGGGTTGGTGAGGCTGTCGCCGGTAACGGCTAACCCAAAAACTGTACAGGTGTAATACGATGGGCTGATTGCAGCCGGGATTACAGGCATTGGTTTTCTTGCAGTGAAACAGCGCTGCAATGTTGTGTCCCGGCATGTATCTTTTATTGATATGCAATAGCTGCCATAAGTTAAGTTATCAAAAACGCCTGTGGCATTGCAGGCAACTATATTACTTGCAGAATCATACAGGCAATACTCCGGGTTTGTCAAGCCAATTTGCCCGGTTACAGAAGCAGTGAAGCCGGCACAAACTTTATTGCTTACAACAATATCATCACTTACGCCTGCTGGCGGCGGCGTGGCGGTAAAACACCTTTTGATTGTAGTATCTGTGCAGGAATCATGGACATTGATGCAGTAGCTGCCATATGAAAGGTTGCTGAAATTACCAGTGGTATTGCAACTAAGTTCTGTTCCGTTGTTATCCGTAAGGCAAAAACGTGGGTTGAAAAAATTTGTAACCTTGCCGATACTGGCAGAAAATGTTTTGCATGAAAAATTAAATGTATTTACAGTGTTGCCAACAGACGGAGCAAAGCTAACAGCTACAGGGAATTTTTTTATTGTGCCGCAATTATCCTTCACAACAGCATCAAAGGTATTTTGGCCGCCAATGTAAAATAAAAAGTTAGGGCTGGCCGACCATATTGTATCGCCGGCAGATCTCACCACCCCATACATAAGCCCCGGCACGCCTGTAACAGTGCTGATGTTGCCCTGATTATCGCTGGCCCTTATGTACCCGGCGGCACTATCGCAGGTAATTTTATTGAACCTTGCCGAATCAATTTTCCATGTATAGTTGACAATTGTAACAAGCCTTGTTTGTATGCCTCCGCATGAATCGGTTAACCTGATAGTGTAAACTCCCGGGCTGAGATTTGTAAAAGTACCGGTTGAATTGGTAGTGCCAACACCGCTGGGCGATGGTGCTATAATGGAAAAAGTAAAAGGCCCCCTTCCAAAACTTAAAGTTGCAAGGCTTATCATGCCGTTATTGCCATTGTCGCAGCTTACGTCAACAGAATTTAAGGTAAAACGTGGGTCGCTGTAAGTGCCCGGCACAACTACATTGCTTATATTGATAGTGCAATTGGTTGTAATATCACTAACTGTTACAATGTATGTACCGGCCGGCAAACCGGTAACAGAATCAACACTTGTAAAATTTGTTCTTAACGTGCCTGTCACTTTGTACTTATAGTTGCCTGAGCCACCAGATGCAATTATTTTAATAGACCCGGTAGCTGCACACCTAGACTCATACGGAGTGCATACGGCGGTAAAACCAGTACAGCTTTGCGCTGCTGCTTTTTCAGTGGCAATGCAGGAAAAAGCAAGTATGGCAAAAAAAAGCAGGTAGAGTTTATTCATGTTTTAATTTTTATTTGATGGATGCGCCAGCCTGTTGCAGCAATACAGCAGCAACGGCATGAAAAATCCTCTCAAAAAATTTTTGCAATGCCTTAAGGCTTGCACTGGTTTTTAAAACTTGAAAAACTAAAGGCAGGTAAGCTTTGGGTTGTCAATTTGGCTTAATAGTACGGATTACCTTGTCTCAGCTTTTCACAGAATACGGTTAATGGGCTAGGTAAATGAGTTTAAACTAAACCCACTTATCCTTATTACACCTAACGCCAAAGGGGAACGTTTATTGCGTTCCCCTTCATAATTTTTTCAAATCATTTTTTGGGTATTAAACTGGCCAAAGCCAATTGTGTTTATCTTCTGTTATTCCGTAGCGGATATCATCCATCCGGCGCTTTACTTCTGGGGCTATTTTCCATGTAGACACATCAAATACCATTGGATAATCTTTGTAACATAGTTCCTTTATCAACGCAATTGTAGCAGCTGTGCCCGTGCCAAAAATTTCTTTCAAATTGCCTGATTTATGCGCTGCTATAATTTCATCGATAGACAAAGGCCTTTCTTCCACATCCCAACCCATCTCTTTCAGCACCGTAATCACACTGTCCCTCGTAACACCGGCCAAAATCGTCCCTTCCTCCAGCCCTGGCGTTACTACTTTATCGCCAATAATAAAAAATGCATTCATAGTGCCGCATTCCTGTACATATTTGTGTTCGAACGCATCCATCCACAACACCTGGTCGTAGCCTTCTTTATGTGCTTCTGCCGATGGGTATAAAGCGGCGCCGTAGTTGCCGGCAGCTTTTGCAAAGCCAATCCCGCCCGGCACGGCCCTCACATATTTTTCCTCTACATGGATACGCATTGGCTTGGCATAGTATGGGCCTGTTGGGCTAAGTATGATGAGGAATTTATAATGTTCGCTTGGGCGGACACCAATAGCATTGTCGCTGCTTATCATAAACGGCCTTATGTACAGCGAATGGTTTTCAAAACCCGGCACCCAATTCTTGTCAATGCCAATCAAAGTACGAAGCCCACCCATAAAAATTTCTTCGGGCACTTCGGGCATTTGCATCCTTACAGCAGAAAGGTTGAACCTTTTGAAATTGTCATATGGCCTGAATATTTGCACAGAGCCATCAGCTAATTTATACGCTTTGATGCCTTCAAATATTGCCTGGCCATAATGCAGCACAGCCAAAGAAGGGTCGAGCTGCAGGGGCTGGTAAGGCAATATTTCAGGCGTTTGCCATTGGCCATCGGCATAATCTGCCACAAGCATATGATCGGTAAAATATTTGCCAAACGGTACGTTTTCCAGTGTTATGCCTTTGAGTTTGCTTTCTTTTGTAAGTGTAACCTTAAAATCTTTTGTGGCTTGCATTATCCTTATTTTTACGGCAAAGAAACAAAAAA
>CAYRRL010000456.1:0-2876 GCA_964426665.1 uncultured Ferruginibacter sp.
TGGGTTTGTAAAGGATTATTGCGAATGTGCCGTATATTATTTCGCTGATAAAATGACAACCCAGCAGGCCGAAGCAAAAAAGCATGGCTGCAGGGAGTTGCTTTCAGTTTTTGACCTTCGTTCAAGGGAATACAATGATGAATTGTATGCGTTCAATATCCCGTCTTTATGGAAAACTTATACAGGAAAAGTTTTATTGCTTTGGGGCAGCGCTGATTATATTTCTTCAGAAGATGACCATAAGATGATTGCAAATACTGTTAATGCGTACCATCCCGGCAATGCTGAATTTGAAATAGTAAAAAATTGCGGCCATGGTATGTTGGCTGCTGCCAGTTTTCAGGATGCAAGAAACAACCCTGGTGTATATAATGAGGCTGTAAGCAAAGCAGTTTTGAGCTGGCTTAAAAAGATATAGCATGAAACGCAATGCCTTAATATTTATGTGCCTTATCAGCATATGTGTATTGCCAAATATTCTTCCGGCGCAATCATTTGAGCAGTTCAAAAAAGAATTTATTGATGGTTACACGTCATTAAACCTGCCTGCTATAAACTATGGCTACAGGGATTATTTCAGCACTATACCATCACAGCAACAGTTACAAAAGCAAAGAGTATTTTTTACCGGCATAGAAAAGGCCCTGCCTTCTATAAAAGAAAATGGCCTAAGCCCTGTACAAAAAAATGAGTTCAGGGCAATAGCTTATGAGGCACATTTTAATTTAAAGAGGGTTGCGCTTGAAGAAGCATGGGTGGCCAATGGGAGGGGTATTCCTCTAAACGGGCTTTATACCTTACCCAACCACGAAGCATGGTGCCAGTATTTTGTACAAAAATTTACTTCAACTGATATTACCCCTCCGCAGGTTTTTGAAATGGGAAAAAACGAAGTGGCACGTGTGAAGAAAGAAATAACAAGGCTGCAGCATGTGTTGGGCTTTAATGACGAAGGCGTTTTTTATAAACACCTTACCGATTCTTCTTTCTTTATTACTGATAAGAATGAAATTATTAAGCGGTTTAAAATCATTGATTCAATAGCAAGAAAAAATTTGGCTGGGTTTGTTGGCCAGGCAAATATTCCTGTAGTTTATCCGATGGAGTGGCCAGGTGCAGGCCCAGCCACGCCACCGGGTATTTACCTGAATCACGCTAATAACGCCTTCGGTAAAGATGTTTTCCAGTTTAACTTTTTTGGCGGTATGTACAATCGCCGTGTGATGGATTGGATATATATGCATGAAGCCATCCCTGGCCATCATTTACAGGCTTCCGTAAGGCCAGGCAACCCTTTGCTGGAGTTGTTTCTTTACCCCGGTAATTTTGAGGGCTGGGGTTGTTATGTTGAATATTACGGCAAAGAACTTGGGTTGTATGCAGATGCCTATGCAGAACTCGGAAAATGGGAATGGGACCTGGTGCGCTCATTAAGGCTGGTGCTTGATGCAGGCATTCATTACTATGGCTGGTCAAAGCAGGATGCACTGAAGTATTGGAAAGAAAATATAAAAGGGCAGGATGGCATTGCAGAACGGGAAGTGAACCGTGTTACTAACTGGGCTGGGCAAGCGTTAAGTTATAAAGTAGGCGCCGCATATATTCTGGATTTGCAGCAAACATGGCAGAAAAAAAATCCCGGCAAACCATTGAAAGATTTTCGTGGCCGCTATTTGTCGGCCGGAATGTTGCCATTGCTTGTTATGAAAGGCGCTATTTAGGCTTATAAAATATAGATTTATGAAAAACTGTTTTGCACTATGCTTGCTTCTGAAATCAATTTTTGTTTTTCCACAAACGGGTATTGTTCTTAAAGAAAGCAATATTGAGAATGCTTATCCCAGATTGTCAAAAGACGGAAGGCAAATATTGTATCAATCAAACCGGACGGGCAAATGGCAATTATACATTTGTGATACAGCTGGGAAAAATCAACAACGGCTGATTACAGACAACTTCAATAATAATTTCCCCGATTGGTCAATGGACAACAAGTTGATTGCTTTTGTAAGTGACCGTGATGGCAATGAAGAAATTTACATTTGCGATGAAGCTGGAAAGAATATTCAGAGAATTACCAACAGCCCTGCACGTGACATTCATCCCTATTTCAGCCCGGATAAGAAATATATTTTATTCAATTCCGACAGGGGAGGCAACCAGTTTGATGTTTACAGGTACACTATCGCCAGCAAAAAAACAGAGCGCCTTACTAATACTCCCGAAGATGAAACCTGCGCCCGTTATTCCCCTGATATGAAAAGTATTGTGTTGCTAAAAAATAATGCATCTTCAGATGATGTTTTTCTTTTGCCAACTTCCACTTTTATCCCTGAAAACCTCAGTAAAACACCCACGGTGTACCATGGCTGGCCTATGTTCAGCAGTGATGGCAAATGGGTGTATTACTCTTCAATGGAAGGCGGCACCTATTCAATCTACCGCATACGGCCAGATGGTTCAGGCAAGAAGCAGGTAACAGTAGCAAAAGCAGGCGAGGACAATGCCCGTGTAAACCTGTCACAGGATGGCCGCTTTATGATTTATAATATTAAATCTGGCAAAACTATTTTTATTGTGAAAGAAAAAGTAAGCTGAGAGCTTAGGTAGTTTCTCCGTAAATTGAATCCTTAACAACATCTTGCTTTTCGGGATAAAAAAACTGCTTACTTTTAACCCTGTTTATATTATGAAGAGCAGTTTTGTTATTGTTGCAATACTCCTGGTAATTGCCGGGTGCAAAAAAGTTGACTATAATGTGCCGGCTATAAAAAATGCAAAGCTGGTGTTGCAGGATGTGCCAGATAGTATTTCTTTCGAAGGGACAGGTGCAACATGCACTTCATCCCTTGACTTGTCGGCAGGCGGCTATACTT
>CAYRRL010000457.1:0-2872 GCA_964426665.1 uncultured Ferruginibacter sp.
AGACAGGATTGCTTTGTCGATGATTGAAGATGCGGAAGCGAAAGGGATATTGAACAAAGACAGTGTTATCATTGAGCCAACATCCGGCAATACTGGAATTGGCCTTGCCCTGGTTGCTGCAGTAAAAGGTTATAAAATTATTTTGGTGATGCCGGAAAGCATGAGCATTGAAAGAAGAAGGCTGATGGCAATATATGGTGCTGAGTTTGTATTGACTCCCAGGGAAAAGGGCATGAAAGGCGCTATTGAAAAGGCGACAGAATTAACAGCATCAACCCCGGGAGGATGGATGCCGCAGCAGTTTGACAATGCAGCTAACGTGGAAGTACACCGCAAAACAAGTGCTGTGGAAATAGCAAATGATTTTCCGGAAGGGATAGATTACTTAATAACAGGCGTAGGTACCGGCGGGCATATAACGGGCGTTGCCGAAGTTTTAAAACAAAAATTCCCTAAGCTTAAAGTGTTTGCAGTAGAGCCTGAATTGTCCCCTGTTTTAAGCGGTGGCTCGCCATCTCCGCATCCGATACAGGGTATTGGTGCCGGGTTTGTGCCTTCAATTTTAAACAAAGGTATTTTGGATGGCGTGATACAGGTGAGCAAAGACGATGCATTTAAATATGCACAGCGTATTGCAAAAGAAGAAGGGATATTGGCGGGTATTTCCACCGGCGCTTCATTGGCGGCAGTGGCGAAGAAATTGCCTGAGATACCTGCTGGTTCAAAAGTACTTACATACAACTATGATACTGGAGAACGGTATTTATCGATCGAAGGGTTGTTTTAATTTTTTAATGGCGGTGAAAAGCCGTCATTTTTTGCGAAACATTATTCTACTAAAATAGTAGGTTATGAAGACGGAAGGAAAAATAATTGGGAAGGTAATACTGGCTGGCGCAGGCTGCGGCGACCCTGAATTGGTAACTGTGAAAGCTGCACGCTGGTTGCAGCAAGCCGACGTTGTATTAACTGACCGTTTGGTGAGCAAAGATATTTTGAGAGAATATGCAAACAGGAATGCGGAAATTATTTATGTAGGCAAGCAATGCCGCCGTGGGTTCAGCACACCACAAAAAAGTATTAATGAGCTGATTGTGCAGTATGCCTTTGACGGCAAACTGGTGGTGAGGCTTAAAGGCGGGGATGTGTCTGTATTCTCAAATATTTTAGATGAACTGGAAACAATTGTTGAAAATAATATTCCCTATGAAATTGTTCCGGGAGTATCAGCAGCAATGGGTGCTGCCGCTTACGCCGGGATACCGCTGACAGCACGGGGGCATTCGGTAGCAGTAAGGCTTCTTACTTTTTATAAAAGCGATGTAGTAACAGATGAGTACTGGAAAGAATTGGCAAAGACAGATGATACGCTTGTTTTTTATATGTCGTCTGAAACGCTTGATGGCGTAGTTGAAAATTTATTGAAAAATGAAATTGCAGGGAGCAAATTACTGGCGGTAATAGAGCAGGCAACTACGCCAATGCAACAAGTGCATGTTTGCAGCCTGAAAGAATACCAACAGGAACTGCAGGGGAAAACTTTTGCTTCGCCAACGTTGGTGATGATTGGCAAAGTGGTATCCCTGCAGGAAAAATATTCCTGGTTTGAAAATGCTGCTATGCAGGGGGAATATTTTAAACCGGCAGAAGATGAACAGTATGAAGATTTGATAAAAGGAAGTGCGAACAAATACATTAATAAAAACCAATAGAACAAAATGCTCGGAGAAAGCAAACTCAAAACATTGCTTGAACTCATTAAAAGTTCTTCAAAAGAAGAATTGATATGGATGAGTGGTTATTTGGATGGCGTACTGCAAAGTAATGGCAGTGTTGCAACAGCGGCGCAAACAACACAAGCTGCTGTAACGGCAGTTTCAGCACCGGCAATTAATAAAATAACCATCCTGTATGGTACAGAAACCGGCAACTCAAAAAAGCTGGCTACAGAGTTTGCTGCTAAGGCAAAGCAAAGTAAAATAGCCGCTAAGGTTGTTGGAATGGACCAGTATAAATTAACTGATCTCACTAAAGAAGAATATTTGCTGGCTGTAGTCAGCACTCACGGAGAAGGAGAGCCGCCGATTGCCGCTAAGAAATTTTACGATCATATACATAATAACGGTTTTAAATTGGAAAACCTGAAATACAGTGTGCTTGCGTTGGGTGATACCTCTTACCCTTTGTTTTGCAAAACTGGTGAAGATGTGGATTTGCAATTGAATAAACTGGGTGGCAAACGTATTGCACCAATACAAAAATGCGATATTGATTATGATGAAGATGCTAATAGCTGGTTTAGCGGTGTATTGAAAAACCTGGTGGTGCCGCCGGAAACAAAACCAGCACCTGTAACAGCAGCGCCAACTGTTAAAAAAACAGGCAAGCAAACATATACAGGCACAGTTACAAAAAATATTAACCTTAATGACAGGGGCTCTAACAAAACGACCTGGCATATTGAAATAGCAGCGGAAGGATTGGAATACCAATGCGGTGACTCTATTGGGATTGTACCAGAGAATGATTCGCAGATGGTGACTGATATTATACAGTTGACAAATGCAGATGGCAATAAGCCCGTTGAATTTAAAAAGGAAAAGGTTACCGTGTATGAATTATTGAAAAGAAAAGCCAATATCGTATATCTCACTGAAAGGCTTGTGCAGCAATATGCAACTATAACAGGGCATGCAATTCCTGCAGGAAGAAAAGATTTGCTTGATTTGCTGAAGCAGTACCCGGTAAAAAATGCCGCACAGTTCGAAGAAATATTGGTTGGCCTGAATGGCATGTCGCCAAGGTTATATACAATTGCTTCGGCACCTGCAGCGCATGATGGCGAAGTGCATATCATTGTTGCTAAGGATGT
>CAYRRL010000458.1:0-2872 GCA_964426665.1 uncultured Ferruginibacter sp.
GGCCAGGGGGTCATACTCCCAAAAGTCCTTTTTTTCAATGCCATCCATGCCTGTACCTACGAACCCTTTATTGCCAATGCTGAAGCTTACAGCTCCATACCTTGCCGTGCCTCCAAAGTTGGCCTTTTGCACCCAACTGTTGGGTGTAGTATGTACCGGATCGGTTGTGCTGCCTGTAACTTTCAGGCCGCAGTTTTCAATCCAGTTGCTGCCATCGTATATATTGATGCACTGGTTGTCTGTATTAAATATTTGCAGGCCCGTAGCAGGCGACACAATAGCGTTTCGCTGCTCTGTGGACATACGTGGCATCAAAAAGCCTTTGCTGGTGCTGTTTACATCCAGCATAGCAGAACTTGCTGGTGAAACGGTGCCAATACCAACATTTTGTGCATAGGAAGCATAACAGGCAACAGTAATGGTTACCAATAATAAATAGCGCATAATGAAAAATTATTTATCGAATTAAAACCAAAGCTTCAAGGGTAATGGCAAGGAAGATTCAAAAGGCGGGACTGGCAGCCAAATATAAATAATTCTAGAATTGCTGTTTGCTTTTTTCATTTTGATTCCTATAAATCCCTTGCCTGTTGCAAAACCTTATCTTAATCTATACGACAGGCAGAAGGCATCTCCTTAAAGGCGCATTATCAAGAAGCCCCCGTCAGCTTCCTCATGCCAAAGCAGCCATTTTGCATTAATGGAACTGAACCTGTTAAACGTCTTTCTTCAAACCCTTTATAAATTACAATCTTGCCAATATCTTTCAACATGCCATCAACATGGCTGAAAATGCAGAAGCTGCCTTCGCTACCACATTTTTTTTTACATTCGCAGCCATAAATATTATATCGAATGAGCGAATTCCCGCCTTGCCCGTTATGCAAATCAACATATACTTACCAAATGGGCAGCCTGCTGGCATGCCCCGAATGCGGCCATGAATGGAACCCGGAAGAAAGCGCCGCCAATGCAGATGAATTTGTGGTAAAAGACAGCAATGGGAATATCCTTCAAAATGGCGATACGGTTGTGACAATAAAAAACCTTCCGGTAAAGGGCTCATCGCAGAGCATAAAAGCCGGCACTAAAGTAAAAAATATCCGCCTGGTTGACAGCGACCATAATATTGATTGCAGGGTAGACGGGTTTGGGGCAATGGCGCTTAAATCAGAATTTGTAAAAAAGGTGTAGCCCCTTATAAACTTTTGCAACAGGCAAATAATAAAGCAGGCAAGCGCCTGCTTTATTATATTTATTCAATGCTCAAAAATTAGTAAACGGGTTCCCACAACTGGATTTTATTTTCTTCTGCATCCAGTATGTGCACAAATTTTCCGTAATCGTACGTTTCTATTTTGTCCACAATGGTTACGCCCTCTTTCTTTAGTTCTTCCACCAGCGCTTCTAAATTATCAACACGGTAATTTATCATAAAGCCTTTGGTGGAGGGTTCATATATCTTTGCTGCTTCAGAGTTAAGGTTCCATTGCGTAAGCCCTTTCTTTTTTCCATCTGCGTCTTCGTACCATTCAAAACTTGCCCCGTATGGCCCAGCATTAAGCCCAAGGTGTTTGTTGTACCATTCCTTCATTGCATTGGGGTCTTTGCACTTAAAAAAAATGCCGCCGATGCCTGTTACTTTTTTCATTTGTTATGTTTTAAATTTTTGCCGTTTTCCTTTTTAAAATTAATGAGCTGATAAGCGTTACAATCAAACCGACCGGCAATATTTCGGCATAAGTAATAAGGGCATTAAAGAACGGGTTTTTATACATCTTGCCCATGTCTGCCATTTCTTTTGTTTTGCCGGCAATTTCTGCAGCGCTTGCGCCGCTTGCTTTCAGCTCTTCCAGCATGTGCGCCGAATATTTATCCATAAAATCGGGCATGAAATAAAAATAATCAATCATCCATGCAATTACATACATGGTGGAAGCAATCAGGGCAATCATAAAACCTGTTTTAAATGCTTTGCCAAAACTGATAACCCCGCCATTGTATTTGTCCCTGTAATTGCGGGTGCCCACAAACACCAGCGAAAAAGCAATGAGCATGGAAGCATAGCCAACCATCATGCTGGTGGCATAATCAACACTGCCTTCGCAATGGCTAAGGTAATTCATGCTTATAAGCATGAAGGTGGAAATGAGCGTGCCGGCAATAAGCCCGTAGATGAGAATGTTTTTTGTCATGTTATTATTTTTTTGTGGGCACAAATGTGGTTGCTGCCCGGTTTTTTTGGCTCATACTTTCGGCTATTTTTCCTTTATGGCAGCGCTTTCATACTAAAGTATGGTTTTCAGGGAATGATTTTCAGCCGCTTTGCTTTTTCAACCGCCTGTGTCCTCCTTTTGGCTTCTAATTTGAAAAATAAATTTTGGATATGTGTTTTAACGGTGCTTAGCGACACAAAAATGGTTGCAGCTATTTCTTCGTTGCTGTGGCCCTGCGCCATCAGGCGAAGTATCTCCAGTTCCCGTTTGCTTATTTCCAGTTCGGCAATAAGGGCTGTGTCGGGCATAAAATCTTCCTCTTTAGTTATGTACACTTCTTTTTCCACCACCACAGTTTCAACCCGGTAGCTACCGGCTTTTGGCTTTGATAATTTTAATGCAAGCCATATGCCCAATGCTGTAAAAATAACAGCGATAAGCCCGGCATAAATTTCAAAAGAGTGGGTGAAAATTACATAGCGGAGCTCAAGCCATTTTAAAAAGAAAAGCAACAAGCCCAAGCTGGCACTGTACAACAGGAGGTTTTTATTTTTTTTTAAGAGAAGCCGGAGAGGCATACAATATATTTTACGGCAATGCCAAATATAGAGTTTATTTGCTTGTAGTGTTTCTCGAAAAATTTGGAGCTTATTGTG